>JANMGZ010000465.1:0-2171 GCA_031374905.1 Dolichospermum sp. OTE_70_metabat_362_sub | reverse complement strand
CATAGTGATCATAATGTCAAAGCAACTTTGATAATCTTGCTTATGATGATAGCAAAAATCACGAAGAAGACATTAGATATCTGGTGAAAAATAATGTAGAGACGTTCCATGGAACGTCTCTACATTCATTCCTACCAGATGTCTAGAGACTTAGGAACAAGATATTTATTTAAGCTTCAATCACGACACGCAAATTACCGCGTTTTTTGGCAACACGACAAGCGGTAGTGCTACCAACGCGCTCAAATTCCAAATCTAAAATTGTTCCCCCAACCCGCAAATTGTGAAAAGATAAACGATTAATTGATTTTGGTAAAGCTGGGTCAATGATTCGCAAACAATTATTTTGCGCGTCAGGGACTAAATTCACCATCATTTGCAAGAGTTGAAAAACGCTACCTGTAGCCCAAGCTTGGGGACTACAAGCAACGGGATACTGGACAGGACTATTATCACCATTCATTTCATAGCCGCAAAATAGTTCTGGGGGGCGTTGATAGGGCTGTTTACCGGTCATATTAAATAACCCTTGAAATAATTCCAAAGATTGATCTATTAAACCAAGCGATCGCAATCCCATGGCGATCATAGAATTATCATGAGGCCAAACTGAACCAATGTGATAACCCATGGGATTATACGCCGGTGACAAACTACTTAAAGTTCTAATTCCCCAACCATTAAACATATCAGGCGCTCGCAACCTTTCCGCCACACTGTAGGCTTTTGTAGATGTAAATATCCCCAAATTTAAACAATGACCAGGATTAGAAGTAATACTATCTACTGGTTTACCTTCTCCATCTAATGCTAAAGCACAAAAATCTTCATCTTCTAACCAAAAATCTTGGTTAAACTTAGCCCTAAGTTTTCTCGCTTCTGTTTGCCAAAGTTCTGCCAAATCTGGACGTTCTTGGATTTTAGCAATTTCTGAGAGGCGGTTTTTCGCTGCATAGACATAAGCTTGCACCTCACACAGAGAAATTGAACCAGTGGCTAATTCCCCTTTGCGGTTGACAATACAATCACCAGAATCTTTCCAACCTTGGTTAACCAGACCACCTTGAGACTTACGGGAATAACTAAGATAACCAGTTTCATGAAGTTGTCTATCAATCCAACCCATAGCCGCTAAAGCATTTGGCCACAGTGCTTCCAAGGTTTCTTGGTCATGAGTCCAACTATAGTATTCAGCATAAAGCATTAACCACAGCGGAGTTGCATCAACTGTGCCGTAATAGGGTGTATGGGGAATTTCTTGACATCTTGCCATTTCCCCTAAGCGCAGTTCGTGTAAAATCTTGCCTGGTTCTTCTTCACGCCAAATATTTTCCGTTTGACCCTGATACTCTGCTAGTAGCATTAGGGTTTCTTTAGCAATTTGGGAGTTTAACATCAAGGTTTGGGACGCAGTAATAATCGAGTCCCGACCAAACAAAGTCGAAAACCAGGGAACACCAGCAGAAACCGTTTTATGCTTACCAAAAGACTGAAGTAACAAATATATATCTTGTTCAGCCCTTCCAATAACGCGGTTAAAAAGACTTTTATCTGAGCTAATGCGGGTAATTTGGTGTAACCAATTTTGCTCCTCCATTAATTCGGCGGCTTTTGCTTGTGATAAAGTGGAAGCAGCACTTATTGTAGAGCTAGGTTGGTTGTCAGTAAACATATTCAACCGATAACCTAGCTTTTTAGTTTCGTGAGCTGCCAATTCTAACCGCCAAACTGCTGTATAACCATGAAAATGATTTGGTTGCAGATGCTGAAATTGAATGCGAGACTCCATAATCGCACCATCTAAACCCTGATATGCAAGGGTGAGAGATTCTTCTTTATGGGGTTGAGGGGATGCAGATATAACACCATCTGATATTGGTTCATTTAGATGTAAAAGTCTTCCTTGTTTTTCTCGGTGATGACCTCTGACTTCAAATAAATCCACAAAATCAGCATCAAAACTGAGACTAAGTTCAAAACTAATATTAGTAGTGTTGTAATTAGCAACTTCTATTTCTTCAAATAATGCGCCATTTAGCACCATTTCTCGCCGAATACCCACAGTATCGGCTTTAAAAAGATTCTCTAAATCAGGATTAGTACATAAAACCGAGAGAGCAAATCCTTTGTCAGCGTTACTACTCAGTAATATAGGCGATCGCCCTTCAATT
>JANMGZ010000462.1:0-4334 GCA_031374905.1 Dolichospermum sp. OTE_70_metabat_362_sub | reverse complement strand
ATAAATCTTCATTATTAAACCACCAAGGGTCTTTATCGGTATTAGTTTTAATTAAAAAAGCTTTTTTTCGCAAGAAGCGTTGTAATCCTGCTGCACCCATACGCGAACCTCCTAAACCAGAAAATTTAAAGGCGTTTTTTTCACCTTCGTGAATCATACTGGTTAAACCTGCATCATTAATACTAATAGCACCGACATCTATTTGCATACCAATTTCTAATGCTAACTCTTCTGATTCTGCAAATATAGCTCCACTCAATCCATAAATAGAATCATTTGCTAAATTTATCGCTTCTTCAATGGTGGAAAAAGGCATAACTGGCATAATTGGACCGAATGTTTCTTCAGTCATAATTTTCATAGAATGGTTGACTTCAGTGATAACTGTGGGACGACACCACCAACCTCCAGCTAATTCTTCTACTTTACCACCACAGTGAATTACTGCTCCCTTAGAAACTGCATCTTGCAAATGATCATTAATAATAGCTGCTTGTTTTTCGGAAATAATTGGACCAATTTCTCCACTTTCAATGGTTGGGTATGCCAGTTTTAATTGATGAGCTTTAGTAACTAATTGATGATAAAATTCTGCAAATATAGATTCAGCTACATAAATTCTTTCAATTGCTGAACATGACTGTCCTGTATTAGCTACAGAAGCCCACAAAATTGCTGAAGTTGCTAAATCTAAATCTGCTGATTCTAAAACAATAGCTGGATCTTTTCCGCCTAATTCTAAAAAGGCTGGAATAAAATTAATTGCTGCATTTTCAGCTATTAACCGCCCAGTTTCTACACTACCTGTAAAACAGATTAAATCGACATCTTCGATTAAATCTGCTCCTGTTTGGGCTGCGCCTTCAACAAAATTCAAAACATCACGTAATTGTGGAATAGTATTGAGAGTTGTCATTAAAGGAGCAACAAAACGCGGAGTTATTTCACTAGGTTTAACTATTACCGCACAACCAGCTAATAAAGCCGGAATTGTATCAATCGTAGACAAAGATAAGGGAAAATTCCAAGGACTAATTACCCCAACTAGAGGATAAGGAACAGCAGTTTGTTGTAAAGCAATAAAAGGAATAGATGTATTTTTAGCTGTAATTTGGAGTAATTGGGGAGCTAAATTACACCATTTATCAATACTAGCCAGAAATGAATCTACTTCTAAAACTGATGTTGATAATCTCCCCGTGTCACTAACTAAAGCTTCTGTTAATTGAGTTCGTTCTGTTAATATAGCTTGCTTCCATTCTTTCAAGGCTGCAATTCTTTCTTCAATACCTAATTTTTGCCAGGAAATTTGTCCTCTCCGCAAACGATGACATTGCTGAGAAAGTAATTTTGCGGGAGGAGGAACAATCACATAATCAAATTTACCTGTGCGGGGGTTACGAACTTCGATTGGTTTACTCATTTGTGATTAATTTAAATGTAAACTTAAAAATATTTAATTTTATTTTGCACAAAAATACAAAGGAAAGAATACAGAAAAATTTCTGTAAGTTTCCTAAAGATTGAACAATAAAAATTTCACTTGGGCAATTGCCACATTCTAATTGTTCCATCATCGCTACTACTAGCTAGAATTTTTTGATCAGCACTGATAGCAATTGCCTCCACTGGACTTGAATCAGTGTTAATAGTTGAGAGTAATTCCCCAGTTTGCCAATTCCAGAATTTTATTTTGCCATTGAAATTGCCAGTAATCATAGTTCGTCCATCTGGAGTGAGGATAATCGACTCAATTGAATCTGTATTCTGATTAAAATCTCGTAACAATTTACCACTATTTAATGCCCACAACTTAATAGTATTAATCGCCTTATCTTTAGCCACAAGTTGACCAAAACTACCGCTAATCACAACTTTGTTATCCAAACTGACAGCCAAAGCACCAACACCTGGTGGATGTTCCATACTGTGCAAAAGTTTTCCCGTCCGTAAATTCCACAGTTTAATTTGCTCTTTAGCCGCACCTCCACCACCACTACCACTTACAAGAGTCTTACCATCAGAACTGATCACAAGACGACTAATATAGTCTGAATGTCCTACGAGAGTATGGAGTCGTGTTCCAGTCTGTAAATTCCAAATTTGGATTTGACGGTCATCACCACCACTAACAAGAGTTTTGCCATCAGCACTAATAGCGACCGCTTCCACAGGCAATGAATGTCCAGAGATAGTCAAAAGTAGTTTTCCAGTAGACAGATTCCAAACCTTTACCGTATGATCAATATCTCCACTGACAAGAATCTGCCCGTTTTTTCCACTCATAGCCAGAGATGTAACTCCTTCTGATTTTTCTATCAGAGTATTCAGGAGTTTACCAGTCTGTGCATTCCAAATTTTAATCTTTCCTGACCGACTACCACCAATTAATTTTTTGCCATCAGCACTAATAAGAATTGCGGGAACTCTTTCCGGCTCTTTTAAGGTGAAAATTGGTTGATTAGTTTGGCTAAGATAAGTAATTGAATGAGTAGGAGGAAGAATTGAATTAGAGGGAAGGCAAGGAATAGTAACGCCCAAAGTTGCTGCTGTCAAAATTTGCCAAAAAACTAGATTCATAGAATAATAACACCGTAAAAAATTGCATTTATAGATAAAATACTGACAAAGAGTCAATAAATTTTTCTACAAATAAACCTGATGAAACCACAAATACCAACACAAAAGACAATTATAGGATTAGAAAATTTTATATCTACTCCTTTAGCCGAGAAACTAGAACAGCATCTTCATATTGACAGTCAAGAAATTGTTTTGGCATTATTTCAAGATGTAGCTGCTATTGTACCCGCTTATCAGGCATTTTTAGCAGAACGAGGCATAAATCCTCAAGATATCCAAACATTAGCAGATTTCCAGAAATTACCAAAAGTTAACAAAGAAAATTATATATCAAAATATCCTTTATCTGAATTGTGTTATTACGGAAAATTAGAAAACTGTGATTTTATAGCTGCTTCTTCTGGTTCAACAGGTAAATCTACATTTTGGCCACGGTCTTTGACGGATGAATTACAAATAGCCACCAGATTTGAGCAAATTTTTCATGATAGTTTTTATGCAGATACTAGACCTACTTTAGCAGTAATTTGTTTTGCTTTGGGAACTTGGGTAGGAGGGATGTTTACTGCTAATTGTTGCCGTCATTTAGCTGCTAAGGGTTATCCCATTACTGTGATTACTCCAGGGAATAATAAAACCGAAATTTTGCGAATTGTAGAGGAATTAGGCGGTAATTTTGAGCAAGTTGTTTTATTAGGATATCCACCATTTTTAAAAGATGTCATTGATACGGGTATTGCCAATGGGATGCAGTGGCAGCAATATCATATTAAGTTAGTAATGGCAGGAGAAGTATTTAGTGAAGAATGGCGCAATTTAGTTGCCCAAAGAATAGGTTCTGAAAATCTCTGTGATGATTTTGCTTCCATGTATGGAACAGCAGACGCAGGAGTTTTAGGCAATGAAACCCCTTTAAGTATCTGTATTCGTCGATTTTTAGCGGCTACACCTGATGCAGCTAAAGCATTATTTGGAGAGTCTCGTTTACCTACTTTAGTTCAGTATGATCCTAGCAATCGTTTTTTTGAAGTTGAAGATGGAAATTTATTATTTTCTGGTAACAATGGTGTTCCTTTAATTAGATATAGCATTTTCGATCAGGGTGGTTTAATTACTTATGCCGAAATCCTAGAGTTTTTAGCAAATTGGGGTTTTGATCCACTGGTCGAATTACAAAATCATCGAGGAATTCATCAATTACCTTTTGTTTATGTTTTCGGACGTTCTAATTTTACAGTTTCCTATTTTGGTGCAAATATTTATCCAGAAAATGTGACTGTGGGATTAGAACAACCAATTATTAGAGAATGGGTAACGGGTAAGTTTGTTTTACAAATCAAAGAAGATTTAGACAAAAACCGCTTTTTATCTGTGGTGGTGGAGTTAGCACCAGGAGGAGAAGATCATGAAGAGAAAAGATTATCTATAACTGCTGCTATTCTTGCTCAATTATTGCGTCTGAATAGTGAATTTGCTAATTATGTACCCCCACAATATCAAACTCCTTTAGTAGAATTAAAGCCTACTGCTGATGTTGAATATTTCCCTCTGGGTGTTAAACATAGATATACCCGTAATCATATTAGTAACGTAAGTTGCTAGTTACAAATATTCAGGTTTATTTCTCAATCAGATCCCCACAAGCTCCCTTAACTTGGGGGTGAATTTTCTTCAACTCCCCCTTAAAAAGGGGGGGATTTTCTTGAAGTCCCCCTTAGAAAGGGGGATTTAGGGGGATCTAAAAGGCTTAT
>JANMGZ010000413.1:0-2640 GCA_031374905.1 Dolichospermum sp. OTE_70_metabat_362_sub | reverse complement strand
AATAGTGTATCGGTTGGAGGGCTTTTCCTTGAATGGCTAGAGGTGCTAAAGTATTATCCTTACGCCCCCAAATATGCGCTCCCATTTGTTGCAAGGGTTTGACAACACGGGACATGGGACGCGATCGCAAAGAACTATCACCTGTCACCGTGAAAAATCGCCCTGGATGGGATGCTAACAACCCCAACATCAACCTCATCGTTGTCCCAGAATTACCAGCGTCTAAGACATCTATCGGTTCTTGGAAGTTGCCCAAACCTATGCCCTTGACTTTGACTAATTCTGTATTTAATTCCGAAATTTCCGCACCTAACGCCCGAAAACAGGCCGCAGTGCTACGGGGATCTTCGCCCAAAAGCAATCCTTGAATCTGAGTTTCGCCTTCAGCGATCGCACCTAACATCAAAGCGCGATGGGAAATAGATTTATCTCCAGGGACTCGGATACGTCCCTGTAAAGATAATCCAGCAGAGGGGCGCTGAATAATTAAGTGATCAGAAGAGTTTGCTTGAGTTTCTAAGGTAATAACAATAGCTGACATTAGGATACAATGATTTTTGAATAGAATATAAGCGAAATAGCGACTTGATTGATCGTCACTATCCACTGGTAATTTAGTATCCTACCGCTTTTTGGTCACTATAATATTTCTAAAGGTTGAAAGTAGGTGACAGGTAACACCATAGTGAGTTGTTTAGATTAACAAATCAAAATATTTCGTGACTATGAAACAGGTTTTACTATTTATTAGATATCTTGCCTAGATGTTTTTTGGCTTTAACCATAAATGTCAGCGGTAAAGGTATTATTATTTTCAGATAAATTAACATTTTTATATCTCACGCACAGGTGCAAAGGAAGAAAGAAATACATAAATAGATGGGAATTGCTGTAAATCAACGATAATAATCTCAAAAATGCAGTAAAAATTAGCAATTTGCCAAGGAATCTATTAATTTCAACTAAAACGCTAAAATTTTATTCTTCATTTTTATCCCTCACGCTCTCATGCTAACTCACCACCGCAAACCTGTATGTTTATCAATGATTTCTACTGACTTACCAATTTGGTCTGTGGTGGAAACTGCCGGAACTTTGTATCAAAGGGATACAGATAAATTTCATTTAGTGTTAACTGCACCACCTCTCATTAGTTGTGAAGTAGGAAATTATTTAAATCCAGAAGATACTCTTTCTCAACCTAAAAATAATTTTTTTCCCCCTAGTAGTCCGAGAGTATTATGGTTGGAAATTTCTCCTCATCGGGTAATTATGACGATGCAAGGCAATGCCCAAGTCAGTTACCGTCACTTTTGGGAGTTAGGTGTCTATGGCATTAGTCGTTTTTGGTTGCCTGATGAATCATTACAACGACATGAACCTATTCGTTTACGCAATTTTACCAAGAGTTTTTTAATTAGCGGAAACCCTTTCCCCAATCATCTACGTTTAGAGTACGAACTGTGGGCAGAAAAATTACAATTAGGGCGTTATATTCTCAATTTGGAAATTCAGAATTGAAGGGAATAGGCAGAAGGCAAAAGTTTTACCAATTACCAATTACCCACTACCCATTATCATTAATAAATTGGTTCGTTTCCTGGTTTCCATTTGATATTACAACCCACACTTGGCTTTTGTTCACTTGTTACAGGTTGATCATTTAAGACTGCGGTAATAGCTGCTCTTAAATCTTTACCTGTCACAGGTTGATTATTGCTAGGACGACTATCATCTAATTGTCCACGATAAACGAGTTTTCTTTCGCTATCAAATAAAAAGAAATCCGGTGTACAAGCTGCTGTATAAGCTTTGGCTATTTCTTGGGTTTCATCGTAACAAAAGGTAAAATCAAATCCCAGTTCTATGGACATTTCTTTTAATGATTCTGGGGCATCATTGGGGTAATTTTGAGCATCATTAGCACTAATGCCAATAATCCCTAAATTACTATTGCTGTAATCTTGATCTAATTTTGTTAATTCTTGTTGAATATGCTTAACGAAAGGACAATGCCGACAAATAAACATGATTAGTAATGCTTTTTTATCGGCAAAATTATCAAGAGAAATTGTTTTTCCAGATACTACTTCTGGTAGATGAAAATCTGGTGCTTTAGTGCCTAAAGGCAACATTGTCGAAGTTGTTAAAACCATAATTTATGTAATGCTTGGATCAGGATTTTTATTAAAAATAGAATAATCCATCTTGATTTAGGAAAATTGCCAAATTCAAATACATAACTTATTGAAACAGTTGGGTATATTATAACTCATGTAATTAATTCAGAGTAAAAACATCGGCAGCAGCAGCATATATATAGTATAATTACCAATCGCTGATGCAAAAGATTTTAATAATGATAACTTGGTGTTCCTTGCTAATGAAACAGTGGGGTAGGATGACAAAGTTCCTATCTTTGTTCTGTCTCTGTCTATTATTGGTTGTTAGTTGTACTCCTAAGCAACAAACAAATACGCCTTCTGCTGGTATCGTCAATACTCCTGTGGGTGATGGTCGGATCACGATAGGAACAACAGGAAAGCCAAGAACTCTTGATCCTGCTGATGCCTATGAATTATCATCCTTGGGTTTAATATTTAATATGAGCGATCGCTTGTATACTTACGAGCCAGGAAG
>JANMGZ010000377.1:0-3327 GCA_031374905.1 Dolichospermum sp. OTE_70_metabat_362_sub | reverse complement strand
ATAAGCGGGGGCGGGTAGTAGTGACCAATTTTTATAGGGACAATTATCACAAGTTATAAACTTTGGAGCTCACGAGCGGGGGGGGGGGTAGTGACCAATTTTTCTAGGCTTCAATTGCAACAATGAATAGCTCTGAATAGGGTAAGGTTGGGTATTTTCGCCACCCTAAGGGTTTTTCACATTTTATGCAAAATTGGTAATAGTTATGAAAAATTTGATCATACATATCCATAAGCCCAATCTTTGAGACAACTTAATCTGTCATTATTTAAATTTTTGAATGCAACCCTAAGGGTGTGCAACAAAAAAATCAACTACCCCTGTAGGTGGCGAAAATAGCCAACCGGTTGGGTATTTTCGCCATACCATTAAAGCATCAAGATATGGTAAAAATACACAGTACAAAGAAGCTGCTTAACAATATAATTGTCCATAATACGTTTTAATCAAAAGTTTAATTAATAATGCACTCTTTGTGTAAAGATAAAACAAGTTTATGATGTCAAAGTTCAACTCCAAATGAAAAACACAAAGAGCAGCTTTACAAAATCAAAAAATGTTTAGGTCATTAGCTGCAAGTATGAGCTATCCTGTACGACATTTGTCACATGTGCCAGAAATATGGCAAGAATCGTCACATATTTCATGATACCACAGCTTACATATCAAACATTGAACCCAAAAAAACTCACGAAAATCTGGATCGTCATACAGCCGCCCACAATTAGCACAGGGTTCGGTATCAACCTGTGCTGCGTTAGTATTTTTAGCTTGCCTTTTTTTCCCCTGGTTTTTTTTAGAAGTTACATTGGGTTTTAGGCAAACAGGATTCATTTTTGTTTTCTTGTCAGCCTTGGGTAGTTTTGTTTTGAGAGCTTTTGGTTTTGGCATATTTTCTAAAGACAAAAGGATGGCTTTTTTGTTTATTGATGGCCTGGTGGTAATTTTTCGCACTATTTTTGGAGTCTCCGTTAGACTTGAAAAAGAAGATTCCATTAATGATGATTGCAATTTAGATGGGGTTTCAACCTGACTGGGCAACCCTTCTACAGAGGTGGATGGTTCATGATCTTTGTCATCTGGCAATACTAATGCAGGATTTGACAGTGAAGAGTCGGAGGGCAACTGGGGGATGACAGGAGGCACGCAATCGCTAACAATAGGTGTCATTGAAGGGACTGTTAGCGGTCTATCACTAACATCGGAGGGAGCAAATGCAGAATCGCTAATAGAATTAGGATTCAGAGGATAAATGCCAATAGCCCTGAACCCAGCAACTGCATTTTCTCTGGATGCACCTTTGTTCCAAGCCGGTGTGAAAACATCGCTAAAAGATATTTTACTTAAACACCTCCCTGGATTCTGCGCATGCCACGCTCTGGCCTGAGTGTAGTAACACTGCTTTATCGCTTTAAAAACCGATTTATCTAACGGTTGCAATTCGTGGGAAGTGTGCGCAGGAAGCAGCATGAGCATCACACCTGCATTCTCAGCATTTACAAAACCATTCAAGTCAACATGGGATGAATGCCCATCCAGAATTAAGAGAGTTTTCCCAGCGGGTTTGTGTTTTAGAAAAAAATTGATGAAATCAGAAAATGTTTTGGCCTGGGCATACCCAGAGTCAGTCATTGTGTATTCTGAACCGGGTGGAAGGCCATCGCTGAACTCTTCTTTAGCACGTACACCCTTAAAAATAACGTACGGGGGAAGGAAAACACCAGTTGCTGAACAACAAGCAATGTAAGATACAGTTTTGCCTTTTTCACCCGAAGCGAGCTGGGGAATGCGCTTTGATCCCTTTTCCGCAATGACCTGTCCGGCACGAGTAGTTAATTGCAATCCAGACTCGTCCATATTAAAAATATTTTGAGGACCAAGCATTTCTTTCTGAACAGTTTCTGAAAGCAATTCATAAAAGCTTGCAACAACGGTACGATTCAACCCCGCACCACGCCCATAAGACATTGTTTCAGATGTTCGGTACGAAAGTGTAGGATGTCTCTTCATGAAACTGCGGAACCAATCCGGTCCTGCACGTTTTGATGACACCGAAGTCTGTCCAAAACGGTTGCTGATCTTAAGCAAGATTGAAAGATCGTAAGCCAAGCGTCGAATATCGTCGCGAGTGAGAGGAAATCCAATTTTCTGAAGACGCGTAATTCTCCCAACAAGTTCGAGCTCCTGTTTGGACGTAAAAACAAGTTTGGGACCAGTGTTTAGCTTTTGGGGAGCACCTCTTTTTAAATAATCCGCAAGAGTCTTTCTAGGGATGTTGTTGTTCGCAGCGGCGGATTTGACGGACAAACCATCCTGAACGGCTTTGACGGCAGCGTCCATCATGACCTGCGTCCATACGACTCGATCCTTTCTCTTCTTTAAACCACGAGTAGACACTGTAATACAGTACTAAATAATTCATTGAGATAAATATTCTTAGGTTGATTTAATGTTACTAGAAGTATTCAAATAAATTTATCATTTTTTAGAGCCAACCATTGCGCAGAAATGAAATAATATTAACAATTATTAAAATTTAATTTATTTATTATTAATAATTAATTAAATTATTTATTTATTTATTATTAATTACTAAGTGAATTTTTTATTAAATGCAAACGTTTTAATTCATTGCAACTACTACCATAAGCAGGTTGGTCATAAATATCAAATAGGCCTAAAGAGTCAAATCATATAAACGACAAGCAAGGTGGCGAAAATGGCCCACCACTAGAGTACTGCAAAAAAAAAAAAAATTCAAAGTTCATAAACTAACATAAAAAAATTGATACTTAGTGAATAGAGAATAGTATTAGCAACATATTAATCCAATGCAATCGGTATTTCATGCAAAACTTGTCACAATTTTATTATTAAACTATTAAAGTATTTTTACATCGCCCTCAAAAAACGAGTGTATTTTTACAACATGTTTCGTTTATTATTTTCTAAAAAATAATTAAAATCGAAAATATTGCTTTTTTTCACGCAGATATGCAAAGGTAAACTCGTTCTTTAAAGAACTATTATTGTTAGTCTGGTACGTGCCTCCTTGGACGTACCAGTGGCACATCACTGAATGGTGGCGAAAATAGACGACTGGCGAAAATACCCAACCTTACCCTACGCTAGAAGTTCTGCAGGAGTGTGGTATGTATTAGAAGTGCTGTTAGCTGTAGGATTACTGGAAATGTGCTATAGGAGTGTAGTATGAATTTGCGAAGAGTGCAGGAGAAGTGCAGTGCTGTGCTGTAGAGCTGTTATAAAGGAAGTGCTGTTGGCAGTATTAGAATGATAGATGTGTAATGTTAGAGTTGCAACTGTTAC
>JANMGZ010000349.1:0-3770 GCA_031374905.1 Dolichospermum sp. OTE_70_metabat_362_sub | reverse complement strand
CCAAAAGTATCAATATTCCATTGCCAACTGGGTTTTATATAGTTCAATATCCCAGCAATACCTGTATAAATATTATCTTGCCAAGAAATGCGGGGATGATCGCCACACGGTCTGGCGGCTGTAGCGATAAGAATCAAGCCTGTCACTCGTTGCGGTAGCCGCATTGCCAGTTCCATGGCTAAAATGCCTCCTAGCGACCATCCCAATACTAGACATTTTTCTATTTTTAATCGGTTTAATAAGGCTTCTAGGTCATCTAAATGGTCTTGCATCTCAAATTTGCCCTGAAACTGACTTTTACCATATCCACGCAAATCTGGGGCGATAGTTTGATAGCTTTTTGATAAATGATTGGTAAAAATGGAGAGGCTACGTCCCGAACCAGGATGACCATGTAACCCAAGTATGGGAAATCCTTGACCTTGAATATGGAAGTTCAGTGTTACAGCCTTAGATGAATGATTTCCCATAAATCTCTATTTTATAGCAGGAGTCAGGAATGAAGAACATTTTTCCCTCCTATTCCCCATTCCCGTTATTTGATATTTCAACCCCCTTAGTTATTACTTTATTTTTCGATATAATTGCCGGCGTAAGTAATAACGCAGATAGTTCTGTAAGATTTGTGAGAACCGTAAGCAACACCAGTTACCCGAAAAATCGGGTTAAAGATATTGGTTCGATGTCCACGGGATGGTACACCATCATCAATTATTAATTGCATAACAATATCTTGGGCTGTATTTGGGCCATAACTGATGTTTTCACCGGCGGTAGTTTGCCATTTACCATAACGACTGATACGGGTATCAGGTTTGCTACCATCACTACCATTATGACCAGTTACACCCTTGGGTCCTTGGTCTTTAACGTGATCTCTCGCACCTAAAGACATTCCTTTAGATGCACGTAATTTACCAACAGGACGGACAGATTTTAAAAAAGCGATCGCTTCATCAACTGGTTTTACCCCTTCTTGGGTGATTAAATAGGTATTATGGGAAATTTTAATTCGATTTCCCTGAAACTGCTGTTTATATTTTTCTAAAATGGGTAAATATGACCGAGGATTTGTTCTGACTTTGTTAGTTTCAGCAACTACTTGTTTTTCCAAGGTGGAGAGGTAACTTTCTTGTGCTGATGAAGTTTGGTTATTTTTATTTGCAATCAGTTGAACTAACGCTTCTGGAGGTTTTTGTAATTGACCAGAAAAAGAAGTTGTTAGGGTAATAGGTAATAGTACCAAAAATCCCAGATAACGCATTCATGACCTCGTTTTTTTGGGGAATTGTTGTAGTAGTCATCTGAGTGAAAAACTACCTATTATCTGTTGTAATATTTTTGGCTATTAAATGTAAATGGTTATTTATAAATAAACTGATAATTTCTAAAAATAGGAATTGAGAAGTGAAAAGTTATACTCATCACCTCTCATTAAGACTACTCCTTACACTTATT
This sequence comes from Dolichospermum sp. OTE_70_metabat_362_sub, assembly GCA_031374905.1. Taxonomy (GTDB): domain Bacteria; phylum Cyanobacteriota; class Cyanobacteriia; order Cyanobacteriales; family Nostocaceae; genus Dolichospermum. Next base: position 2,312 of record JANMGZ010000349.1, on the reverse strand, counting down.
TCAATTAGAACAGCTAATCAGTACGTGCGACCTCTAGCTAAAGACGCAGATTTATTGGCAATAACAATAAAATCGGTATAAAGTATTGCCTGATCATTGAGATATTATTGTTTACCCTGGAGGATTGCTTCAATCTCTGTTAGCTTTACCGGTCCTGCAAAATTCTGACTGGTCATAATAAAAGAAGGTGTACCACCCAGTCCTAATTTTTGTGCTAATAATAAATCTTTTTGAAGAGAATTATTAGCTAATTTGCGGTCACTATTAAATTTTGTGAGATTTAAATTGAGTTTTTTAGCAGTAGCTAAATATAAAGTTTCTCCCAATTGTTTTTGATTAGTAAATAAGGCATCATGATATTCCCAAAATTTACCTTGCTGATATGCTGCCCAAGCTGCTGTAGCTGCGGGTAATGCTTGATCATGAATTTGATACAGGGGAAAATGTTTATAAACTAATGTAAATTTATCAGGATATTTGGCTAATAAATTTTTTATAGTTTTATTTGCTTCGGCACAATAGGGACATTCAAAATCCGAAAATTCTATCAATATAGTTTTTGATTTAGTTGCCCCAGTTGTGGGAGAATCACCAATTACGGCTTGAGGATTTGCTTGAAAATCATTGATAAATTCTTGTCGTGATTGTTGGAGTTTCTGTTGCTGTTGTTGTTGATATGATTCTACAGATTCAATTATAATTGCTGGGTGTTTACGAATAATTTCTAAAACTTGTTGTTCTAGTTGAGAGTCAATTTTAACATCAGCTTGGACAGGCAGTGACCAGCTTAATATCAGGCATACAAAGCTGAAAATTGCTAAATTTCGGAAATAAGTAAAAATTTTGAACATTTGTCAAAGGTATAAGTAGGTTGGGATTAAAAATTGTCTTTATGACAAGGGAAGAGGAAACGGGAAACCCAGAAGAGGTTTTAGGCAACTTTTCGTTACATACGTTGCTTTTTTATCGTTTACTTATTTAGCATTATTAATGTGATTTTATCAAGTAGTGGAGAAAACAGCAATTGTTTCAAATTTATGAAATAATCCATTTAGTTAATATACATTTTTTAAATTAAAGTTTAGATACAGCGGTTTCCAATTATATAATTTACATCTTAGCCACCTCAATCTTCCCGCAACGGGGAGAAGAAAAGGATAAACTTTTGATATTGGAGGGGGTTGGGAGTGGGGTTCTTGTACCTCATAATATCGCAAAGTGCTGTATTGATAAGTTTTATAGAATAGAAGTCACAATTAAATTCTGTGGAAATATTTATCAGTGAATATCCCAATCAAATAGGAGTGCTATGACAGCTATGTTAATCAGTTGGTTTTATCTAATAGCCGCAATTATTTTTGAAGTTTCTGGTACAACTTGTATGAAACTCTCAGAAGAATTTACGAAAATTATTCCCTCAATTTTCATTTTTGTATTTTATGGACTTTGCTTAACATTTTTAACTCTTTCCCTCAGAACAATTCCTGTGAGTATAGTTTATTCTATTTGGGCAGGTTTTGGTACTCTTATAATTGCTACTATTAGCGTAATTTGGTTTCACGAGTCTTTGACGCTAATAAAAATTATCTCTATGTCTTTAATAATTATCGGTATTATTGGTTTAAACTTTTCTGATTAAAGGGGAGAGGGGATAAGTAAGGGACAAGAATTGTTACCAATTGCCAATTACCACACTAAACTAGAAACTTGGATTAATACAAGAATAAATTATGAACAGTAAAATTTTAGCTACATCTGTATTTTTACTCACAGTTAGCTTATCAAGTACAGTCCAAGCTGGGAGTTATGAAGATATTAGACAGTTATTAGCAAATAAACAATGCCCAAAATGTCTTCTGAGTAATGCTGGGTTAGCAATGTCTGACTTATCTGGGGCAAATTTAAGCGGTGCTAACCTTGTCGGTGCTAACTTGAGTCGGGCAAATTTGGCTGGTGCAGATTTACGGGGTGCTAATCTGAGTGGGGCAAGTTTATTTGGTGTGAATTTAAGTGAGGCTAAACTCAGTGGGGCAAATTTAAGCGGTGCTGATTTAAGAAATACCTATTTAATGAATGCTGAATTGAAAGGTGCTAATATTGCGGGGACAAACTTTCAAGGTGCGTTGGGGATACCTTCGCAAATTGCTAAATCAGAAGATTTTTATGCTTGGGGTGTAGCGGCCGCAGAAAAGGGGAATCTTAAACCAGCTATTGATTATTTTAGCCAAGCGATCGCTCAAAAACCAGACTATGCAGGGGCATATTTAGCCCGTGGTGTAGCGAGTTACCAAAGTTTAGACAGAAATAACGCC
>JANMGZ010000336.1:0-2048 GCA_031374905.1 Dolichospermum sp. OTE_70_metabat_362_sub | reverse complement strand
CATAGTTGTGGCAATAATTAATAACGCCACATCGCTAATGATGTAAAACAAGTTAAGAAAAAAGGCTATCTGTTCAGTTGATGCTTTTTCTTTTTGAGAAATCAACCAAGCCAGAAAACTGCCTAATCCTCCAACTGCTACCACAATTAGCCACTGCCATGATTCTAGGTTAATTCGCCGAGAAAACAAAGCTAAAGCCATGCCAGTCCCTAAACATAAGTATGTCAGGACAAAAAACACATCAGCGATAGATACATCCGGATCTTGTTTGAGGACAATTTCTATGTAGCCAAAAATTAGTCCACCGATAAAATAGGCAAACATTCCTAAGCCGATTGAGAGCCAAACTTTTCGATTACTAACCATTTGGGTACTTCGCCAGTTTCTCCAGCATAAGAGACTTGCACCCAAATAAGCCACAGCTTCAAAAATATTCGTGCCAATGACATACCATTCGGCACGAACTTCTATTCCTCCTTGTTCGGCATCAGGGATTTTGGCACTAAACAACAAAAAGTATAACAATGCTAAAATAGCCCAGCTAAGGCAGCACAAAACAAGGTTTTGAGTAGTTAACAAGGACTGAGGACGAGATGAATTGTCGTAAGATTTACTCATAGGGATTAATTAAGTAAATGCTCTGAATGTAATATTTTTGGCACACTGAATAAAATACTCGCAGTTTCGCACTTTTGTGACAGATGACAGTTAGTTAACGGCAAGTGCCAGTTAAAAGTTGTTTTTTTGACAAATCAATATCTACTTTACTGCCAAAGCTTATTAAGTGGAGATTTTTGTAACCAACTAATAAATAGTTCTTGCTCTTCTTCCGGCATATCTTGTAGGCGCTCATCTAGTTGACGGGCAAAATTAGTGTCGCCAAAGTATGTTTTTCCTAATTTGTGTAGTTCTTCTAAAAAAAGAATCACATGAGTTTCTTGCCAAGCTGGTATTTTACTCATTTGTGACAAATTTGCAGTTAGGAAAGATTTTACTGCATCTACGGAAGATATATCGGGAAATTGTTTTTGCTGTAATACCCCTGTTATGTCTTTGGCAAATAAATTGGCTTGACGATTTCCTAACAAATCTTCAATATCTAAGTATACAGCTTGCAACAGCGTAATAGCACCTAATGTAAAAACATCAGTTTTACTATGACTCCCAGTGTCACTACTGATTTGATCCAGCTTCACCTTTCCCCAGATGCTAAAGCGTTCTGGTTCTTCTAGTAAGATACAAGCTTTCCCTCGGTTATCGGTGAGCGATTTCCAAAAGGTCTTAGCATCTTCTTCTTCACTGGCCTTAAAAACTGTAATCAATCGAAAAGTCTGCCCCTGATAATAGAGGATCGGCACTTGCTGATCTTCTTTTTTCGGGTTCTGAATCATTGAAATTTCAACATCCTGCCGTTTGAGAATAAACATAGTGCTGGCAAATAATTCCTCACAGGGGCTTTTTTGATAAGAAATATGTCATGATTTTTAGTAGCGTAGCATTGAGATAGAGTATAATTACTTAGTTAATCTGTCAAGAGTATTTGGCATTGACTGTATACTTTACTAGATAGTTTGCTAGATAGGTATCCATATTCATGGCAATTACTCCTTGACATCACAATATATCTGAATATCGTATCTATTTTGTTTCCTATTCTACCCCGACGGCCTAATCACTTCCCATTTATTACTTAAATTAGGAAATTTTTAATTTCCTCTTGCTTATTTAGGCAATCTTATATATAATAGTAAAGGCTTCATGGGTACGTAGCTCAGTTGGATAGAGCATCCGCCTTCTAAGCGGACGGTCACAGGTTCGAGTCCTGTCGTACCCATTAAAATTAGTACGTCTAGGAGTCAGGAGTCACCGAGTCAGGAGAAAGAAGGGTTTGCTGATGAGTCCTCAGATTTACCTGGTTTTTTTTAGTGAAAATGCAAGGGTTTTCAATATCTTGGCTCAATAATCTGGCACTTGTTTGTTGATAAAAATCTGTAAACTTTTATCTATCAACGCTTTTGCTTTCTTTTATGCAAGCTCTACATAGCTAT
>JANMGZ010000291.1:0-8946 GCA_031374905.1 Dolichospermum sp. OTE_70_metabat_362_sub | reverse complement strand
GCATTTGTAACCTTTGACATTGCAAATATGTGCCAGTCCAATTCCCGTATTTCCCGCAGTTCCTTCTACTACTGTACCTCCAGGTTTAAGCAGTCCTTTTTTTTCTGCGTCTTCGATGATGTAAAGTGCAGCACGATCTTTAACAGAACCACCAGGATTAAGAAATTCCGCTTTAGCTAAGATTTCACAACCTGTTTCTTCACTAAAGCTGTTTAAGCGAATTAATGGGGTGTTACCAATTGTACCAACAAATCCATTTTTGATATTCATTTTGAATCTACCTGAATTATTCCCAATCAAATTTTGACATTTAACGAAATCCTATTACGTTCTTCTTCTCCATAAATTTCCGAAAAGCCAGTACAAAATATTGAATCTAAACTGAATGTAGTAATGGTAATATTACTTTGTTAATTTCCTGGTGTACGTTATCCTAGAATATACTAAATGATGTTCTACACAAAGGTGGAAGCTAATGAAATCTCCCCATGAACATAATCAAGATATGCAACGTCAGCTAGAAAAGCGAATGCGAGAAATAGATGATCAAATCAATTCTCTTGATCCACCTTTCTATGAAACACAAAAACTGCAAGTAGAACAATCTCAAAAATCTGGGTTAAGAAAAGTAATTCTTGGTGCAAAACTTTTTGGTTTGGCTGTTGCAACTATATTTGCAGTCAAATTAATCTCAGCTTTGGCAGGAATTGTGATTTTTGGGGCTTTAAGTTTCCTGATTTATAAACTTTTCCTAGAATCGCAAGTTAAGAATATTAAATAAAGTGTCATCGTACTTTAGGTGAAAGACGTTAAATACCTTTCTGACGAGGGAAAGAGCGATCGCTGAATTTGTAAATTATACTTATTAAGCCCTTGAAAGACGCATTCCTTTTAATCAATTATCGACAGAGTTAACAAAAGCAAATATTTATTAGTAGTAAAACCTTTAACCCGCCTGGGAATTAATTCCCAGTCTAATAGCAAAAGTCATCTCAAGATGACTGCATAGCCAGAAAATTTTTTAAGTTATTTAGTAAACTTTAGTTTACTTTGGCTATTAGCCATGAAATTCATTTCATGGTGGGTGAAATTAACCCACCATAAACCTAGCAATTTTTTGACGTTGCATAATTGAAGTATGAATCATGCAATGCCGAATTGTTTAATGATGCCGATTTCTGATCCGTTCAGGACTACCTGTGGGAATTGCAGCAATTAATTTTTGTGTATATTCTTCTTTTGGTTCAAGATAAATACTTTCCGATGTCCCAGATTCCACAATTTTCCCCTGATTCATCACCAAAATGTGATCGCTCAAAAATTTAACTACACTTAAATCATGGGAAATAAAAATGTAAGTCAGTTGAAAATCTTCTTGTAATTCTTTTAATAAATTTAAAACCTGCGCTTGTACGGATACATCTAAAGCTGAAACTGATTCATCACAGATAATAAATCTAGGGTTTAAAGCCAAAGCTCGCGCAATACAGACTCGTTGACGCTGACCACCGGAAAATTGATGAGGATATTTTTTCATATCATCCGCACTTAAACCCACCCTTTCCAATAGTTCCACTACTCTAGCTTGTCGCTGTTGTTTTGACTTACCCACACCATGAATTAACAGCGGTTCTCCAATTGCTTCCCCAATTTTAATCCGGGGGTTGAGGGAACTAAAAGGATTTTGGAAAATAATTTGCATTTCCCGTCGTAAATGCTGCAAAGTTTTTCCCGTCAGTTGGGTAATATTTTGGCCATCAAAAATGATTTTACCGCTCATTGGTTCGATTAATCGGAGCAAAGTCCTACCCAATGTAGTTTTCCCACAACCAGATTCTCCCACCAATCCTAAAGTTTCTCCGGGAAAAACATCAAAGGAAACCCCATTCACAGCCTTATGGTAGCGTTTTGTTTCTCCGAACACTCCCCGGATGGGGAAACCGACTTCCAAGTTACTAACGGTCAATAGCGGTTGTTTGCTGCTGATATTTGCTAATCTTTGGTTGATTTCTTTTTTAGTAATTTCCGCTGGTTGTACGGGTTCTTTAGTCTGAATTGTAATTTTACCAAATTCATCTTCTGTGACACTCATGTAGTCAGAAACAGTCAGCAATTTGTGAGGACGACGATTTAATGTAGGCCGACAAGCTACAAGTCCTTTCGTATAAGGATGTTGAGGAGTATTAAAAATTTGTGATGCTGCACCATATTCCACAACTTTACCTTTATACATCACTGCTACTTGGTCAGTAATTTCCGCAATTAACCCCAAGTCATGACTAATAAAAATCATTGCCATATTGCGACTTTGTTGTAATTCATACAACAATGCCAGAATTGTCGCTTGCACTGTCACATCTAAAGCTGTAGTTGGTTCATCAGCAATTAACACAGATGGGTTACAAGAAATTGCCATTGCAATCATGACTCGTTGTAACTGTCCTCCTGATAGTTGATGAGGATAGCGTTCTAACATCGCTTCTTTGTATTCTTTTACCAACTGTGCTAATTTAAAACTCCCTCTTTCTGCGCCTACTAAATCATAATTAAGATACTGTTCCTCAATTTGTTCATCACTTGGTAAAAGTTTAACTTCTTGCAAACCTGCGATCGCAATTCTTTTGGCTTCAATAGCTTTTACATTTTGGTGTCGCATAATCGCTTCTTGCAACTGAAAGCCGATACTATAAACCGGATTTAAAGAACTCATGGGTTCTTGAAAAATCATCGCAATATCACCACCCCGATAAAGCTGCATTTCTGCTGGTGATAATGCTAATAAATCCAGCGGTTGGCTATTTGTCCGAGAAAACAGAATTTCTCCTCCACTCACTTTTCCGGGATATTGCAATAAACCCATGATTGCTAAAGCTGTAACTGACTTTCCACTCCCCGACTCTCCGACAATTCCTAAAGTTTCACCCCGATGTAACTGAAAACTAATATCATCAACAGCTTTAACTTTATTGCTGTCACTGCTAAATTCCACTTGAAGATTGCGAACCCCTAAAACTATTTCTTTCATATCCCCGATTATTCATTTATAAATTAATTACCAATTAGCAAATTACAACTTAGGCAAAATATCTGGTAGCAATTGTCCTGGAAGTTTAGACAAAGCTAAATTTTGTCCTTGGATTCCTAATTCATTGTGAAAAGCCCGAATTATGATAATAATGTAATTGATTGTTGTTTGATAATTTTCTGTTTGTCGATCAAATCCACTTAATGCTTGTAAATGATTTTCTAAAGCAGCTTCTAAATGTTGAGAAAGTGTTTTTTTATCACCATTAAAAGATACATTTGTCACTAAATCATAATGAGCCAATGCTAAATTATTATGTGTCACATATAAATCAAAATTTAACTGGAGATTACTAAATAGGTGAGCCGTATTCACAGCTTCTGTATAAGCATGAATACATAATTTTACCAGCTTTTGTTGATCTTCCTTTGTTGTTTGCGGCTGATTTGCTAGATGCCAGTAAGCAATACCCAAATTATTTTGAGTAGCAGCATAAGCTTGGGGAACATCAACAGATGTTCTATATTTTAGAGCTTCATTGTAAACCTGAATTGCTAACTGGAGATTTTCTATTGGTTCTTCATATTGGGAAAGATTCCAATAAGCCGTACCAATGTTATTTTGAATCATCCCATATTTTAGAGGTTCTTCTGTCGGTTGATAGTGGACAACTGCTAATTTATAAGCAGCGATCGCTTTGGTGAGATTTTCCACAGGTTGATTATACTGTGCTAAATGCCAGTAAGCTGTACCTAAGTTATTTTGACAAGCAGCATATTTTAAAGGTTCTATATTCTCTTGTCGGTAACGTAGTGCTTCATGATAAGCCACAACTGCAAGATTCCAGTTTTCCACTGCTTCAGCAAACTTCGACAAATCACCATAGGCAGTACCCAGGTTATTTTGAATCCGCGCATAGGTTTCTGGCTGAGTATCACCTGTAATCAGCTTGAGCGCTAATTTATAAAAATCTACCCCTTGTTGAATATAAATTTTCGCTTCTTCAGAACTATCAGGAAAACGATGCAACATCCAGTAAAGTGTCCCCAAATCATTCAAAATATCTGGAAGTTGGGGAGAACTTTCATCATGGCTGACTGCTTCCTGATAAGCCAGAATTGCTATCATTAAGTTTTCTACAGTTGCTTGTCCCTCCTCAATTTGTAACCGATAGAAATTCCCAAGATTCTGATAAGCGATCGCTAACTCTTCTACCCTGGCTTTTTGAATATGTAATTGTTCAATTTCCCAGAGTATTTGTTGAATTTGATCGCTATCATCAGCATTTATTGTAGACTTAATTAATTCTTGTAACTCTTGGTTAATATGAGATAAAGAAAGTAAGCTCTGATCATGGGTTATTGGCGGAGATTGAACAGGAGATTTTTCTGGTATTGGTATTAGTAAATCTGTGGTTGAAGTTAAAGGTAAATCAGGAGTATTTGGTTGATTAATATCTGGAGAAATTTTCTCTTCATCAACAAATAAATGCTCCAAATTTTCCCGTTCTAAACTACGAGCATCAGCTACAATCTCTGAATAACCTCTATTATCTATAGTTGGTGTCGGTTCTCCCGCAAATACAAATATACCCGTTCGACAATGCCAAAATTTGGGCGCTGATTGCTGAATTGCCGACAACCAAGGACGAGAAACCCAAAATAACAAACTAGATTCTAAAAAGCGACTAGATTCCTGACTAGATAAATGTTGTTCACCTAACCTAAGATAATTCAAAAATAACCGTTGTACCGCAACTGGTTCTTTAGTCAGCATTTCCACTCCCACAATCTGAAATCCTGGAATTGGTAAGGGACGACCAGGATTATCTGTTGATCCTCCAATCAGCGGAGGTGGATAATTAGCTAACCATTGATTAATCTGCGCTATGGGATTAGGATCACTTAAATTCAAGCGTAAAGTGACCAATCGCGGGTAAGCTGGTGTGCTAAAATCTCTCGCATTGGTTCGTTGATACAATACTTTGCCTACTGGATAAGCTAGAGTTGAGTGCAAGCGTGCTGCTATACGATTTCTCAAATGTAAATCATCACATACAGCGAATAGGATTTGTCTGCGTAAACCCAGACTGAGGGCAAGTTTCAGGCGTTGATATACTTGCCGATTCAAACTAACGTTTTCTGTGTGTGCAGTTTCATTCACGCTTGTATTTAGTTGGGTTTTAGCCCTGTTTTCTGTATACATCCTGACTGAATAAATTAAATATTAATGTCACATCTCATAATTCTGATTTTCATAGAGATGTTTTCTTTTTCAGGATGAATCAAGTTTTCCGGTCTATAAGGTCAAAAAAGGATTATAATTATACTTAGATGTTTTGGCATTCTAACAAAAAATTCAGGCTCTTGATCAAAATAAGAACCTGAAGTCAGAAAAAGTTAAAATTTAAAGCACCGGTTGAAAATTAACTAACATTAGAAACAGAGAAAGCCACAAAAATTACCCCACCAACTAAAAACGCCGCTAAAATTCCTAAAATAATATAAGTGCGCTTTTGAGAGTTTGTTGGTGGTTCAGCTTTATACACCTTGGGTTCTTTCGGAAAATTATTGAGAAGGCCGCCTTCTTCGTTTGTATAGGGCATGAAGTAATTCCTGATTATTTTTCTTTGCTTAAATTTACATGAATTTTACATTACTCTCATAAAAATAGACAAATAGTTACAAAAAAAGGGAACAGCGAACAGAAATTGTCCTATTCCCCCAAACTTTATGCTTTTAAGCAAATCTAGTGCAGTTAAATTTTCAGTCTTGCTAAACCCAAATAACGGATACCTTCGGGAGATATCTCAAAGCGACAAGGAAGAACTTCTAAACCTAGTTGAATTGCTTCCCGTAACAACTGACCATATACAGGATCTTTACTATCTCCGGGTGCAAACTCTAAACAATCACCTCGGTTGATAAAATACAGCATTACTGACCGACTTTCCGGTAAAATCTCCATTAATTCCCGCAAATGCTTTTGTCCTCTTGTCGTTTCTGTATCGGGAAATAAGGCTAATGCACCTTGTGACCAAGTTGTATTTTTTACCTCTAAATAAATTGGACGTTGTTCACTGCTACCCGTCAAATAAAAATCCACTCGACTTTTTCGATCTTTTCCATAAACCACTTCACTCTTAACTTGTTCATAGTCACTCAATTGGGCGAATAAATGCTGCTGTAGGGCTAATTTAATTACCCGATTAGGTAAAGCAGTATTTACACCTACCCAAGTTGTTGCATGATCATTGACCTGGATTAACTCTAAGGTATAAGCTAATTTACGTTGAGGATTATCACTTTTAGAAACTTGTACAGCACTACCAATAGTAGAAACTCCCGTCATCGGACCTGTATTAGGACAATGTGCTGTAACAACCTCTCCAGAGTCTAATTGAATATCCGCAAAAAACCGCTTGTAGCGTTTGAGTAAAATACCGGGATATAGTTTTGGGTATTTATATAGCCAATCAATCATTGTTATAAATATAGGTATGATGAGTTATGAGCAATTTATACTTTCGTAGTAAGTTGCACACTACCTTAATCTACCCCGATTTTTATGAGAATTTAATCATATAGCTACTTAGCATCAGTGACGAGCAAAAAATAATTGGTAAAAAAGACTATGAATGAAAAATATGAGTCTCCCCTCCGTTGTCATCTATCAATTGATGATGTCACCGATTACTACTCACATTCATTGGAGCATTTGTTAATAGTAACTCAAGACCTTTACCAGGCTCATTCTCTAGAGCAAATTATCGCCATCTCCCTGGATGCAGCCAGGAAAATTACCAAAGCCGATGGAGCTACCTTTGTCCTTCTAGATCATGGCTTCTGCTATTATGCTGATGAAAACTCTATTGCTCCCCTGTGGAAAGGTCAGCGAATTCCCCTCAATCTCTCTATTGCTGGTTGGGTAATGCTTAACAATGAACCTGTGATAGTTGCTGATGTATATAGTGATGATAGAATTCATCAAAATTTTTACGAACGCACCTTTGTTAAAAGTATGGCGATGGTTTCCCTCTCTAGTCATAAACAGATGGGTGCTATTGGTGTTTATTGGCAAAATTACCATCAGCCTAGTATGGAAACAGTAAAATTACTACAAACGATTGCGGATATTACATTGGCAACGATGGATAATTTTCAAGTATATTCAGAATTGAAGAAACAATTGAGCGATCGCACCACAGCTTTAAAACAGGCGAACATTCTTCTTCAAAAAGAAATGCAAGCACGCAAAGTCCTAGAAGCAGAAATCCGTCTGATTTCGCTCACTGATGAATTAACGGGTATGCACAACCGACAAGGCTTTTTTCTTTTAGCTGAACAGCAGATTCGGTTAGCCAATCGTTCACAAACTAAGGTCAGTATCTTATTTATCGAACTAGTGGGACTCAAAAATATTCAAGATACCTGGGGTGAAGAATATCGGGACGATGCTATCCTAGCCGCAGCGAGATTACTTAAAGATACCTGCCGGAATTCTGACACCATAGGAAGAATAGAACAAGCTGAATTTGTGCTGCTGGTGCATGGTTGTGAACCTGATTGTAAAATCATAAAACAGCGGTTACAAAATGCTCTTAACCAATTCAATACCAGCAAACAACAGCCATTTCCTTTGGTTATGAATGTAGGTATTCAAGCCTGTAAATCTCAGCCGCAGCTACCATTAGATGATTTAATTACCCTCGCTCAAGTTAATATTTCTCAATCACGAAAAAATAATTAAGCTACAAAGTCTAATTTACATCACAAATAAGTAATTTTTGTAGTCAAATTTACGATATTTTTATGAGAGTTGAATATAATAGGTATTGCCAGCTTACCATGCAGATAAAGATGGTAGCATTTACCAATGCAAGGAGAAACGTCCTGTGCAAAAAGTCTCACTCTATACGGAATTAGAATATGCTTTTCTGTTTACCCTCAGAAAGGTAAATTCCATTAATACAGCAGGTTTTCAGCCATTTTTTGAGAATTTACCAATAGACCCTTATGTTAAGGGAAAATATCGTTCGCGCAGGTTATCCAGATTTAGAGTTTCTGAAGACAAATTGGTTAAACTTCCTCATGGATATCTATTACAAAGTAGAGAATATAATCCTTTGTTGGGAGGGGTAAAAAGGGAGTTTGCAGAATTAGACAATGCACTCATAGAACTGGAGATTTTTAATAACCTGATTTTTGCATTCTATGATTCTTGTAAACTGCATCCAGAAGCAGAAATTGATGTTCATCAAATTAGAACTACCTGTTCACCAAATAATTTAGGAAATCCTGCACCTGAAGGTATTCATAGAGATGGTAGTGATTTTATTGGCATTTTTTCCGCTGGTAGAGATAATATCCAAGGTGGAGAAACCCATTTATACACGGCTAAAAAGGAGAAGCCAGTTTTTAATAAAGTTTTACAACCTGGAGAAATAATTTTAGTCAATGAACATCAATTTTTGCATTTTACCACTCCCATAAAACCCCAAAATCCAGGCTTGGGAAGCAGGGATGTATTTGTGATCAATTCTCCTAGTTTAATTTCTAACTTTTAAGAGATGTTTTGAAGATGAATATTCAGATCCCTAACTTCTTAAAGAAGTCAGGGATTTTGTTGTTAACAAATGATTTATAATTGCTATATACTTAAAATAATAAATAATTAATTTTTCCCAATTACCAATATGACTAACGAATTTTACTATCGGGGATTAGAAAAAGCCCAAAAAAAAGAATATGCAGGTGCAATAGCAGAATTTACCTTTGCTATTCAGGGAAATCCTGGGTTTACGAAAGCATATATCCAACGCGGTTTAGCATATTATGATTTGGGGGAAATTTTGCAAGCAGTTTATGATTATACTGAGGCGATAAAACTGGATGAATATAGTGGAGAAGCTTTCTATTGTC
>JANMGZ010000116.1:0-10330 GCA_031374905.1 Dolichospermum sp. OTE_70_metabat_362_sub | reverse complement strand
CATTTTTCTTTACGGTTAAACTACCTCTTTCTGTAAATAAAAATTTTGCACCTGCTTGAATTGTAATGGTATTATTAATAAAATAATGACCATCAATAATATATTCGCCAGCCACAATTGTTCTGGCTTGAAAATAATAGTAAAAATCCAATGCACTTGGATCGCGTTTTTTAATCTCTGGATTGTTAGGAATTTTTCTACAACTATTGATTGCTAAAAAAATTAAAATGGTTAGAAAATATATTTTATGCATAGTGGTTTTGTTTTATAATGATTGAACAAAATTACCAACTAAACAAACTTAATTTATACCTGAATTTAGGTATATTCCATTTTTTATAAATTGCTAATTTTACTTTATGAAAATGAATTATTTTTTGGCAGTAATGTTATTTGTATTGATCTATTCATGTAAAAAAAAGAGCGATACAAATAAACCAATTTTATTAACTTGTAGCACAGACATTCCTGCTCATTTGGTAGACAACCCAAATTTGGAAATTGATTATATTGTAGAAGCCATTGTCGAATGGAAATCGACAGCTTACAATAACTTGTATCAAGTCTTAAAAGAATGTCAACAATCTGATTTAGTTTTAACAGAAAACATGGTAAATTTACCATTAGGTTTATTGATGTTTGCGAAGACATTAAAATTATCTATTGTTCCTAAAAATTATAAAATTAGTTTACCAGATTGGGAATTATTAACAAAAGCCATATCCTATGAAATAGCAGGTAATTTTACCGATAGAAAAGGTAAAAAACATGAGTTTAGTTATTTTTTACAACAAAGCTTTAGTCAAATTCCTATAGTATTATCAAAACCTGATCAAATTAAATGGCAAAAAACCTATCAAGAACTTCAAAATTATCCACTCCTCAACCCCAAACAGCGAAAATTGCTAGTTGAAAATACTCAAGTATTTTTAATTAGATTGGAAAAAACCTATAGTAAATCCTTTGAATGGAATAATATTGAAGCTACTCTTACCCGCATTACCCAAGAATTATTAGATATTATCTTAATTCATGCACGTCAATGTGTTTTAAGAGTTAAAACTGAAGCTGAACAACAATTAGAAATTTTACAAAAGCAATTTCAAGAACTTCCGCAAAATGAAATTTCTTCAGAACAAATATCTGAAGCTAAAACTCAGGTAAAGGAAAGCAAAGAAGCCGCTAATTTAAAACTTGCAGAAGTTATTCATAACTTACAAGCATTTCATAAACAGCAAAATATTCCTACTCCTCTACGGGTTTTGGCAGAAAAATATCTGACTAGACAAGCAAATATTTGGGAACAGTCACAGGAATTTTCCCAACAAGTCAAATTTTGGGAAAATCGGATTAATCAAATAGAAACACTTATCTTATCATTAAAACCTTTTGCTATTTTAGAAACCATTAAAAACTCTTTAAATCAAGATTTGATAAATTTGCAACAAGAAACTGATATTTATACACAAGAACTTGAAGAATTACAAGTAAAAATAGCTGATATAGCACAGCAATTACAACTACAGTTATCAGATAGTTTAATGCAAGAAAGGCATTGGTGGCAGTCAATTTGGCAAACAATCCCAGACAAATTAAAACCAGAACTACCTCATGATGATTTATTTGATTTAGAATGTTTAGGTAAAATCCAAAATAAATTTAATTCTTGGGAAAAACAACTCAAAAGTGAAGAAAAATATTTGCAAAAATATCAAAACTTTGTGCAAGATTGGGTTGCAAAACTCCGTCAACCTTCTGAACAAGATAGTAAGGATTTAAGAGGAATTTATTTAGATAATGCTAACGTTGTGGGTATTACTTGTGTTCAAGCTGCAAATTATAATTTCTCGGAAGAATTTCAATCTTTTGATGTTGTAATTATAGATGAGGTTAGTAAATGCACTCCTCCAGAGTTACTAATTCCGGCTTTAAAAGGTAAAAAATTAGTCATGGTAGGAGATCATCGGCAATTACCACCTATGCTTGATACTAGCACTGTAGAAGAAGTTGCGAAAACTATCGGTAATTCTCGAGAAGAATTGCAATTTTTAGAAGAATCGTTATTTAAAAGTCAGTTTGAAACTGCTGATAAAAGCATTAAGAAAATGCTGAATACTCAATATCGAATGCACCCCATGATTATGGGCGCAATTAATCAATTTTATCATGGTAAATTAGAATGTGGGATTTTAGAACCTGATACAAAACGCGCTCATAATTTAGCGGGGGAAATTATTCAACCTGATCATCATCTATGTTGGGTAAAAATGCCTAGAGAAAATGGGTTTCAGGAAGAACGAAATGGAACTTCATTTCTAAATACTAAAGAAATTGACGTAATTGAAGGTATTTGTCAGCAATTTGAAAGTGTTTGGGTTAAGAAAGTTGCGAATGGAGAACCGAAAAAAGAAATAGCTGTAATTACATTTTATGGCGCTCAATTAAGAAAAATTGATGAACGGTTACAATCTGAACTTTTCCCTTCTTTACAAATTAGAACGGGTACAGTTGATAGATTTCAAGGTATGGAAAGACCGGTGGTAATTGTGAGTATGGTACGGAATAATCCTCAAGGAGACGTAGGATTTGCAAATAAACCGGAAAGGGTAAATGTGGCTTTTTCTCGCGCTCAAGAATTATTGGTAATCGTGGGTTGTCATGATTTATTTACCAGTAAACCCGGTACGGTAGGTAATATGTATTCTGAAGTTGCAAACACCGTTAATCATCATGGAGGTTTTATTGATGTTTCCTGCTTCTGTAGTTAAAAAGATTGATGAAAATCTCCAATATATAGTTGAGAAAATTGAAGCTGAAAATTTCAATTTATCAGTTTTAGCAGCGCGGCAATTTCGCTATACTGTAACTCAAAATTCTCTAGAATTAATTATTAAAGAACCTCGTAAATTTAATGTCTTAGAAGAGTTTATTATTCGTGCTGCTATGGAATTTAGTCCTCCTCCGACAGCTAATGATTTAGCATCTATCTTAGGACTGGATTCTGTATTTGTTAAAAGTACCATTGCTAATCTTCAATCCTTACAAACCCTAGCTGATACACCTCAAATTACTGTCACAGCAGAAGGTAGTTTATTTTATGCACAGGGTTCTGTCCCTAAACCTCCATACTCTGTCCAAATTTATGCAATTACCGATAATTTGGCTGGAAAAATTGTATTTCAACATGAATCATTAGAAGATGTTGTAATTAATCAGCCAAATTTAGCAGAATTTGTCAATATTGAACAAAAGAATCCAGCAATTTCTAAGTTACAACTTGCAGATATCCAAGAAATTATTCAATCTTCTAATTTATCGCTTCATGTCCCCACAGAAGGAAAATTTGTAACCGATTTTAAAGTAAAAGGTAGTACACAAACTATAGGAAAAAATATCTCTCTGTTTGTGATTTTTGATAAAAATCAAGATAAATTAAATATCCAAATTAGAAGCGGTAAGGAAATTTTAGAATCGGCCACAAAAAAAATAGAAGAGCTATACAATTTGGAAGAAATATCTTTGGAAGAATTGTGTCAATTATCTCCAGCAACTATCAATTTGGATTAAGAAGCAATTTTTGCTCATAAATAAACGTTGCCAAGATACTGATAAGTGAGTGATAAACAGGTATTAAAGGCTGTTTCGGCGTTGTTATCTGTGGCAGATGTCTTTAAAGTTATACTTTTGATTTAAACGATTTATACCCTTAGACTTATGGATTTCAAAGACATAATTCCTAGACTAAAAGGACAAGTTGGCTAATGCAATACCTTCTCCATTTTTTGTAGGTTAGGGTTAGAGCTTTGCCACATTATGGCTAAGGTCTGCCGTCAGGGATACGCGAACCTTCCACAACTCAACCTCCAAATCAAGGCTTTTTCTGATTTGGCGAAGGTATTGATATTGATAATGTCAACTAAATTAGTTAATAAAGAGGTCAACAAGATGTTTTCCAATGAATTGTTAATAGACTTAGCAGTAGAAGAACAAGAGCTTTTATCGGGTGGACAATTTAGTCCAACATCTGGCTCATCTGGTGGGGAATCTCAAAAACAGGATGATCCGTTTACGTATATCCCATTGATTGTGCTATTACCAGTCGCAACTGTTGAGGCTGTGGCTAATTCCCAGAGGTTTAAAAAATAGACTTAGCAGGCAACACTTGGTATTGAGCCGAGATATAATCAACAAACCTGCAAATTGATCGAGCTTTCGGGGTATAGTATTAGCTGTACCCCTTATCAGTTTTAAGATTTTATCGGTAAGCTGTTCAAGAATGCGTAAAAGACTGCGGAGAAAACATACTTGACAGATAACACAGATCAGGGTTTTAAATTTAATTGCTGATCAACAAAAGCAAAATTCCCCTCAGCCATACAAAACTGAGGGGGTTGATTATATAAATTGCAGTAGTTCCCAAATTTTATCCCAACCTCATTGATCAAAGCAAAAATTGTGCTACGATCATCAGCGGTAATGGGCTGATTAAGAAAATTAGACAGTACCTTTAATAGTAGCCACGTTGTTTTTCGGGTTCCGGTTGAACCATTGCGAAGTTAGATACATCATGCAAATAGCGGCTGGCTTCCTCTTCTAAGCGATGAATCCAATAAGGTTCGATAATGTTACTATGTCGAAGTGCGGCCAGGTATCCATCCAAATACATCCGCATATCATCCATACGATAACCGCGATTCCATAATTCGACGAAGGCGTCGGTAAGTCTTTGGTAGTAGCGGATGGCTTGTGTGTCTTGGAGCATAACTGCTTTATTAGTCTCTTTAGAGTGAGAATTGTAGATGATGATTCACGCTTAATGAAGTATCACTTCCTTCTTACTGTATTAACTCATAAGTTAATATTTTCACCTTGGGTGAGACCCCCCACTAGCTAAAAACTTAATTAAATCCTACGCCAAAAAATTGGAGTTATGGTGATTTTGTAAGGTATTTTTACGATTTTTTTGTCAAAAGTTTGATCTGATAGCGCAGCGTTAGCTATGTATTCCCAACCACAGAGGATGATTGGTTTTTATCCAATTTTTTGTGCGTCTTTTTTGGTGAATACAGATATAGCCTTTGGTGGATAAGTCTGTAAAATCAAGTTTTAGAACTTATTGGCTGTTCCAGGGATAAATTAAGAAGCCGTCTCTACCTTTGGTCGTAATTAGGTGTGATTTTTATGCTACTCCCTTTGGTAAATGATTGTTTCATAAGTTTACCATATCTCTGAGGGAGTAGGACAGATCACTAAAAATAAACTTTAATAAATGATAGTCAGGATTTAGGGTTTAGGAGAAATAAGCGGTGAAAGTAATAGTGCTGTAGGGATTTTTATGCTCATTTTGTAGCTTATTATTGGGGTGCATACCGCTACAAGTGATAGAAAAGTAATTTTATTTACCTATTACCATCGCCAACTAAATAAATAGTTAAGTTGAGCTAATATAATATAAACGTAATAAAAATTTAATAAAGCTCCTAGTTTCACTGCAAATAAAGTAAAAAATAAATTTTTTGCGAGGTTTTCTTGAGGTAATTGTGAAGCATAAGTCTATTGGAGTAACAAAAACTACAAAACCTTGAGCATGAGATTGTTAATTTGAGATTCATTAACGCTAAGGGGTCTTGCCACTGTGGGTTCGGTTTGTATAGAAATTGTTGAGGGGAATCCCCATCTGAGGTCATTGTTGGGTTGGCACTTGCAACAGCTAGAATACCGAGTTCATCAAGCTGCTAGTGTTTATCAAGCAAAAGAAGTATTTCTAGGCCATCAACCTACTCTAGTCATTCTAGATGCGGATTTATCAGATGGTGATGGTGTGGAATTTTGTCGCTGGTTGCATCGTCAACAACAGCCTTTAATTCTGATGTTATCGGCTCGTACTAATGAAGCTGATATTGTGACAGGATTAAAAGCGGGAGCAGATGATTATTTAAGCAAACCTTTTGGAATGCAAGAATTTTTGGCTAGGGTGGAGGCACTAATTCGCCGTAACCGCACGCCTACTGCACCTGCATATTTAGATTATGGCAGTTTGCAAATTGATTTAGTCCAGCGTCGGGTGCGTTTTCAAGGGGAGTTTATTGACCTAACACCCCAAGAATTCAGTTTATTGTATGTTCTGGCACAAGCTGGAGGACTGCCTTTAAGTAGATCGGAATTATTACGTCGTGCTTGGCCTGACGCTATTGATAATCCGCGAACCATTGATACTCATGTTTTGTCACTGCGGAAGAAGGTGGAACTTGATCCGCGTCAACCCAGCTTAATCCAAACTATCCGCAATGTAGGATACCGATTTAACATGGAAATTTTGAACGTCAATCTTCCCCAAACACAAACAAAATTAGCAAGAGAGAGATTTACGAATCAACTTCCTGTACTAACTACTCAAAGTTCTTAAAACAGGTAATTGTCAATTGTCAATTGTCAATTATCAATTCATTAAGTCCATTCTGCTAGTGCTTGAGTTTCTGCTTGAGTCAGGCTGACTGCTAAGTTACCCCAATCTATCTCAGCAGTGGGTTGATTGATAACTAATTGACCTTGCTGAAGATGTAAGAGATGAGTACAAAACTCCTGAGCTAAATCAACTTGACGATTTACCATCAAAATCGCCGAGGAATGGGGTTGATTTGCTTGAGACAAGATATTCATTAGGTGAGTGGATGTGGAAGTGTCTAAGGCGGAAGTAGGCTCATCCAGGAGTAAAATCTGGGGTTGGGTGACTAGAGCGCGAGCGATCGCAATTAACTGTCTTTGTCCGGCGGCAAGTTGCACCTCGGTTCGTCCTAACCATTGTTCAGGAATTTGCAGTTGTTCTTGCCAATAACTGACTTTTTCCTGAATATTTTGCTTTGATAGACCGCGGAGAATTAAAGGATAAGCCAAGGCTTCGGCAACTGTCATCCCCAATAGCTTAGATTCTTGCTGGACAAGCATTACCTGTTGACGCAGTTGAATAACGGGAATTTGGCGATATTCCTGATTTTTGAGATAAATTTTGCCGCTACTGGGTTCGCTTAGACGGTTGATGAGGCGCAATAAGGAAGTTTTACCAGCACCAGATTCACCAACAATAGCCAAGCGATCGCCTGGCGATACATGGAAGGAAATATTCTGTAAAATCGGGTATTGGTGTTGATGCTGTGACTGCCGATAAAGATTAACAGATTCTAGTCTAAGCATGAAGGAATAGGTGGAAATTAAAAGCTGCTTTTAAAATAGCCATGATAATCCCTAAACTTAATTCCAGTTACCAATCATTGTAAAAGCAGACCAATAATATGGATGGGATAAATTTATATTATCTAAATTAGCCAATTCTGGAGGTAAAGCAATACGTTTTTCTGGTGATAGATATAAATATTTATCTGTTATTCGCACTTCTTTTTTAAGCATTCCTAACTGAGCTTGTCTAAGAGATTCAGATCGTAAGGAAGTAAGTTTTAACTGATCGTAAAATTTTGTCATTAGTACCAGAGATCCTTGATCACTAACATACCAAAGACTACCTAATACTGATTTTACCCCTGCTTGCACCGCTAAACCAGAAAATCCTAATTCTGCTTCTGGGTTTCCTAGAGCAGTCCTACAGGCACTCAGAACTAACATTTCTACTTTAGGATCTTGATTCCATTTTAATTTTTGAGATAAATTTCTTAACTCATCTAGATTAAGCTTTTTATTCCACAGTTGAATATAAGAGTTAGTAATTTTTCCAGGTTGAAAATCGCCATGAGTAGCTAAGTGAATAATTCCAAAATGATTTTTATCACTCAGAGATGCAATTTTTTCTGTTGTTAATTCTTCATTTAATAATGGTTGAGCTTGACTACTCCAAATTTGTTTGCTCACTGCATTTATTTCTAGCGGCACAGAGGGTAAAGGATCTTGTTCTTGTGTACTTTGTGATATCCCCATAGCCAAGATATCAGAGTTAACTATCCGAACATAACGGGTATCTGTAAGACTAAAACTAGGAATAATACCAACACTATATTTCTCAATTAAGAACTGATTGCCATCATACAATGCAGCAATGGGGATAGATCGTAATTCCTTATCCATCGCAAATATTATAGTGTCTATTTTGTTAGCTTTTAGCTCTAGTTCAATAGGTTTAATTATCCATTCATAAAGTTTTTTAGCACTATTAATGTAAAATTTTTCTTGAGGATTAGTAACTGTAGATCGAAACTCTTTAGCAAATTTCTGTATATTGACATTATTGGCTTCTTCAACATATTTAACAACAATTTGACCAGCTTTAACTAAATTATCCTTAGATAAAATTAGCGGATTTTTAGTATTTTTTACCAAAATTTTCTCTTTAGGAATCGGTGGAATCATAATGAGGCTTAATTTATCTTCTAAGGAAGTGACATAAAGAACTGCTGCATTTTTTCCAGTTAATTTAGCAAGGTTGCTGAGATTATCGGCAATATCTTCCGATGAGTTAATTTCACCAAAAAAATTAGTATCAAGGTATACGCCATATTCTAATGCTTGTAGTTCTTCAATTTGAGCAACAGCTTCATTAGGTGTTGCTGCTTCCAAATTATTAGCAAATGCTTGTCTATTTATGCTAATTCCTGCCAAAGATGATCCCTTATTAAGATTAGTAATATTTAACTGATTTGCTGATGAATTATTAGGAACATTTATTTCTTGAGGATCAGGATTAGTGATATCTGTGATCGTGACATCCGGAGTATTGATATTTAACTGATTTTCTGATGAATTATTAGGAATATTTATTTCTTGAGGATTAAGATTAGTAGTATTTGTTATCGTAACAGCATCAGTCGTGATATCTAACTGATTTTCTAATGAATCATTAGGAATAATCATTTCTTGAGGATCAGGATTAGTAATATCTGACTCATTTCTTAATTGAGCTTGAACGGATGTTGATAAAAATATAATGCAAACAACTACTAAAAAAATGGATAAAAAAGAGCGAGATAATTTCATTGTTATTTTCCTCAAATCTTGATCAATTTAGTTAGAAAAAAAAGCTATAACCAATGCCTAAAATAAACCTGCTACCATCACCTGCATTACCAGTAATATCACCAAATCCTGGGGTAATTACCAAAGGGATTTTTTTAAATGGAGCTATAGATAAACCCATCTGTAAATCTTGTCCGCTCCATTCAATAATAGCATTGACAGGTTGAAAAACTTTCACGGCTGCACTACCAAAAACACCGATAGAATCAATATTATTTTGAATATTTGATTCTGAACGGAACTGTCCACCACCAATCCCAGCCGAAAGATAAATGCGACTAAAAGGTTTATTGTCGTTATCTTGAAGACGAAATATTTTGGTGATTACACCATAGCCAGATGTACCCCCATCTGTGCTACCGAAAGTTACAAAATTCTTAATGCCAACCGCTACAGATAAATCATTTGAAAATTGGCGATGTAATTTCAAGCTAATGTTACCATCTTGAAAATTATTCAGATCAACAATGCCTATATTTACATCTAAACCAACTGATTTTTTAGCATCACCTAAGCCAAACCCAATCCCGGAAACTCCATCTGCCTTTTCACTGTAGCGAGAGCGAGATTGGAATCCTAGACCAACGGAAGCTCTACCCCATGATTTACCATAGCCAGATGGTGTCAGCATGGTAATACCAGGAGATGAGGCTGACGATGCTGGGTTTGCGAAAACTAAGGGCAATTTTTGGGGTTTAAATGGTTTTTGTGCTGGGGTTGTAGGTTGTGTTTGTAAGTTATTTTTATCAGTTGGATAAACATTTTCACCTATATCAGTTTGAGAAACTGAAAAACCAGAATCAGTCAATTTTTGTCTAGGGATTGAATTAATTTGATTGATAGATGCTTGGCTTAGTTGTATGGGTAAATATCCGTTAATGTCATTTACTACTACGAACTGACTAATAGCCGATGAATGATCGTATTTAATTGTACTGTGTACATAATTGTAAGTTTCTATGGGAGAATAATTTTCTGGAAAGTACATCATAATTTTGGTGATTTTTTAACAATGCTCAAAATAGATTTTCAGAATTCAAAAGTCAAAAATCTCAACTTAGATTTTAAAGTAGGATAATCCACAGGCTATTTACCTTCTTACTGATGATTTGATGCCTGTACAGTGTTTTATTTGTAACTAGTTATTATGCTTACCAGTGTTGATCGGTTGTTGTTTGTGAGACAAGTCCCCATTTTTAAAGAACTGCGGGATGATTTCATTGTCAGGCTTGCTTCTGTAATGAATGAGTTATCCTATCCAGCTAATTATACAATCTTTCGGCAAGGACAAGAAGGGCGATCTTTGTATATA
>JANMGZ010000073.1:0-1732 GCA_031374905.1 Dolichospermum sp. OTE_70_metabat_362_sub | reverse complement strand
TGCAAGTCCTGCTATTACCGCTGTGGCTACCCCAGGCATCGAAACAGATAAAATTCGTTCTTTGATGAAAAAACGGTTTGATATTGCTTTAGCCGGTGGACAAGACCATCTGAGTAATAAAATTTTCCGCATAGGTCACTTGGGTTTTGTCAGTGATCGAGATATTCTTAGCTGTATCGCTTCCTTAGAAGTTGTTCTGCCACAAGTTGGTCATGAAAACTTCACCCCCGGAGCTGGTATAGCAGCAGCAGCAAAAGTTTTTGCCTAATAGTCATTAGGCTGATAATTGTCAATTGTCAATTGTCAATTGTCAATTGTCACCCTATGCCGTTTCGAGCCAATCATAAATTTGTTCTAACTGTTCTAGAGTAATTAACCCATACTGCCATAGAGTCATGGTTAAAGAACCAGGATCTTGATCACGGTTACGCAATGCCACAGCTAGAGAAGCGGCAGAAATTGCCAAATCTTCTTGGAGAAAATTAATTAGCCGAGAATATCTTGATAGTGCCATTTGTATCTCACCTCCTTGGGTAGAATTGATGATCATAGATTGCTTATCTAATTTTGTGAGGATTGTATAGCCAGTATTTTATTTGTCACATAGATTTAAGTAAATAAAATTCACTGGCCGTATTAAAAAATATTGCACTTTTCTCAGTAACAATTTTTTTAAAGCTTTAACCTAATTGGATGTACTACTAGGGCAAAGTAATTACAATTACGCGGGAAATCTCTAATACAGTGAATTATGTATCCCATCAGGATAATATTTAGGTATACTTTAACCATGATGTTAGTGTCACCATTAACATCCTCTAGTTTTTTGATTCTGGTTTAAGTAACAAACATTTCATAGCTTATACTCCTCTATTGACGACTATTTACACTTGCGTCAAAAGAGAGATTTTTATTACTTAACTTTGAAGTTGTGATTTTGACTGGAAAAAACTAAAATTTGATGTTATTTAGGCTACTGCTCAATATTAACCTCTTCACTACTATTTATGCTAGGCTGGGTGACTTTTTTTAACGAAACAATTCTGTATTAAGTCGGTTGGCGTTTAAAATCAATTTTGACCACATTTCCTGTTTGTAAACCCAGTTTTGCGGCTTGTCCTGACTTAAGTTCAATTACTTGGTCTATAAGTACATCAGGACCATAAGTAGAACAAGGCTCTCTATCACAAGGAGGAGCAGATGCTTGAATATACTGAATTACACCTTTCTGGAGAAATACCATATCCAGAGCAATAGGTACATTTTTCATCCAAAATTTTACTGGTTGTGCAGTCGTAAAAACAAATAACATTCCTCTGTTATCTGGTAAAGCTGATCTATACATCAAACCCATCTGTTGCTGTTTTTGTGTTCGTGCTACTTCTAACAAAATTTCTACATTGTTAGGAAAAGTAGCTTTAGCAGAAATTGGCAAATTTTGACCAGCATTTACTGGTATTTGGGTTGAAGATTCAGGTGTCACGGCTGGAGATTTAGCTGTGGTTGGTGGTGAACAGCCCATTAGTAAGATACTAAGTAATATTGAACATAAACTGAGCCAAGAAATCATAAGCCATACAGAGAATAGGGAACAGAGAGCAGCGCGGTCTTGGGGTCTCCCCAAGTGGAGCGACTGCGGAGGAATAGGAAAAAAGTGATAATTGTGCCAATCACCTCTTACCAAATCACTAATTAAATTATTTACTGCAATTTAGATTCTGACTATCTTACT
>JANMGZ010000029.1:0-6725 GCA_031374905.1 Dolichospermum sp. OTE_70_metabat_362_sub | reverse complement strand
GGATTGCTGCTTCTAAGGTTATCACTGGACCTAATGCTAAGTATGGTGGCGATATTGCGGCTTTTGTGAACATGGTGCGTGATGCTCTTTATTGTTCCAAAATCTGTTCTTATGCTCAAGGTATGGCGCTGTTATCTACAGCTTCCAAAACTTACAATTGGGAATTGAATTTGGGCGAAATGGCTCGAATTTGGAAGGGTGGTTGTATTATTCGGGCTGGCTTCTTGAATAAGATTAAGAAAGCATTTGACGAAAATCCTGCTTTACCTAACTTGTTGTTAGCACCTGAATTTAAGCAAACAATTCTGGATAGACAAGGTGCTTGGCGCGAAGTCATTGTCACTGCTGCTAAGTTGGGTATTCCTGTTCCTGCTTTTAGTGCTTCTTTAGATTACTTCGATAGTTACCGCCGCGATCGCTTGCCACAAAACTTAACTCAAGCACAACGTGACTATTTCGGCGCACACACCTACAAACGGACTGACAAAGAAGGCTCTTTCCACACTGAGTGGGTTCCTATTGCTGAAGCTCAGAAGTAAGATATTTCTGGTTAGGCTTTCAAGTTAATTCTTGCCATTTATTTCAGCAAGATTGCCTGTAGGGGCGGGGTTTTCCCCGTCCTTAATTGTAAGATTAATACCAACCTTATTATGAAATATTTGGGGTGGATAGCATGAAAAGTTCTGTATAATGCCTGGATATTGTTAAATTTGACTAAACATCAGATCGTTAGAGAGAGGAACTCTAAATGCAACATATCCAAGAAAACCTTTCTATTTTCTCCTGTTGTATATCTTTGTTCGCTCTTGTAGCTACATGGGGAAATTTTTATAACTCAAGAAGGACATTTTTAGCTTCTAATTATCCGAAAATAAAGGCAAAGCTTTATCTGCTCAATCGAGATAACCTACCCGTTTATGATATCCGTAACGAAAGCGATAAAATTATAGCCAATGATCTACGAATAGAAGTTAGCATTAGGAATTGTTTAGAATACAGTGCGTTTAAAGATAAATGGTTTACCTACACTTTAGAAAAACTTGCAAGACTTAAACCCCTTGAAAGTTTTGTGCCATCTGGTATGTCTAGCAATGATTTCATTAAATGGCTCAAGGAGAGAGGTTATGAACCTGCATCTCCAAAATCTATTGAAGACCAAAAGATCCTTTCCTACATTTCTATAGAAAAATCTTACAGAGTTAGATTAGAAGTTTACTACACCTCCCATGTATTTGGTGCAAATAAAATTTGTAGGATCTCCAAGAAATATAAATTGATATCGCGCTGCAATTCCCAAGCAATAGATACAAGAGACAAATTCTACTGGGAACTTGTAGAATAGTTCGATAGCGAAGCGCTCCGTAGAAATCACTAATCCTGTAAAATGCGTAAATGAAATATCACGCACCTTATTTTTGTTATATCACTTATCGCTATTTGGCATGATTTGAAGAAGTGATCGCACATAAGTAATGATTTTCTAAAGTTTGATTTTTTCTACTTTAAGCTGTTTGTTTTGTTTCATATTCAACATTTCCCCAACTTTCAGGAAGAGGATTAACCCAAGAAATAGGAACAGACACGACATCTAGAGTTTCACTATCTTCAAAAACTTCTAAAATATATCCTGGTTCTGGCTGAGTTTTAGTAGGATTGAGATGATCTAAGACAACCCCCTTATTGCCAGCTTTTACAGGGCTGTTAGGAACGTCTCGCTTTAGTTCTACCCATTGGAATAAGGTGGCTGTTGTCATCGTTTAATTCTCCTGTGATCTATCAGGTTTTAAAGTTATAAATCTTAATACTTCTGTTCCCTCATCCTGTTGCCAGATAGTGATAACCCTAAGTAAGCGGCCGTTAGGACCATGCCACTGACTTTTGACAGTAAACTGAGTTCCATAACCAGTAGGGGTAACATCTGCAATTTCAGAATCTTCCACAGCTTTTATTATATCACTCTTGAGAATTTCCCAGTTATATAGGTTGTATCCGGCTAAAGCCAAATATCCTGATTTATCACTTTTAGGCTGATACACTAGTAAGTATTTTGTGATTTTAGCATCCTGAATTACTAAATTTGATGGTCTTGTCATAACACTTATGTATAATAAATATATCTTGACTATCAAGATAGTAAACTGAGTATGAATATTCTGAGCAACTTAAATGATATAGTTAAGACATAAAAATAATAATAGCTTTCCAGTTCCAAATGCCAAAAAAATTGGTATAACTCAATTATTGGTACTGCAAGCGATTCCTAGGTCGCGCTTCGCTATCGCAATTGTGACTTTAAAAATGTAAAATATCTAATATATTCCCTAGTTTTATCCATCTCAATTAAAATCCAAATAGAGGTGACAATGGTTTTACAATTAGTCAGACACCAATTTACAGTTAAGCAATTTCACCAAATGGCTGAATCTGGTATTTTGTCAGAAAATGATAGATTAGAATTAATTCGGGGGGAAATGATTGATATGTCACCTATTGGCAGAAGACACGCTGGTTGTGTCAATAGATTAGTTAATCTCCTCATTCAGCTTCTCGGAAAGCAAATAGTGCTTGCACCTCAAAATCCTGTAGAATTGGATGAAAGTTCTGAACCCCAACCAGATATAGCATTATTAAAACCACGTCCAGATTTTTATAGAAATTCACATCCCCAACCAGAAGATATATTTTTGTTAATAGAAGTTGCCGATACAACTGTAAAATATGATCGGGAAGTAAAAATTCCTTTGTATGCAAAAGCAAATATTCCTGAAGTTTGGTTGGTAGATGTTAATCAGGAAGTTATAGAAGTATATCGAAATCCTCTCCAGGGAGTTTATCAAGATGTACAGAAGTTAGTAAACAATCAAGTTTTATCAATTTTAGCTTTTCCTGATGTGTATATTAATGTGAGTGAAGTATTTTAAAAGTTTGCCGATTTTGTAGGATGCGTAAATGTAACGCACCTGATTTTTGTGATATCACTTATCGCTATTTTGCGGGAATTGGAAGAGCAATAGCGTTCCGAAGGAATAGAGATAGCGCGACTTAGTAATCGCCAAATCTCACAAAATCATTGATCATGTTGGGTTTCCTTGCGTCAACCCAACCTACCAATACTACAATAACTACTTAACAGGAATAGAATCAACATCCACAGTTTCGCCAGCGGCAGGGGCATGATTAGCCGGATTGGTGGTACTATCTTCTACAGTTCCTTTTTTTGCTTTCCAACCATCAATCACTAAGGAAGAAACTTCAGAAACGAATAAACTTAACAGTAAAACATCATCAATTTGACCAATAATAGGAATAAAATCTGGAGCAATATCTAAAGGACTAATTAAATAGGCTACCGTGCCGATAATTACCCACCAACGATACTTAGGATTTCGTAGTGTGTTCCGATACCATGTATATAGGGATTGAATTGAGAAGTTCATATTCTTAACCAAAGAGTGATTTTTTTATTTTGGCAAATAATCCACTAAACTCCCGGTGGGAATAACCGTCATATTGTGTATAGAAGATGTTACTCCTGAGTAACTAATCAGAAAAGTTTGTGAGTAGTGCAAAACTCTCTAAAATGAAAATGCCTTGACTACTCAGAATGGAGAGAGGAAAACTACACAGTGGATATTTTAGATTTGTTTAATAAGGGCGGGGCTGCTATGTGGCCTTTGCTAGTTTTATCAGTCCTATCAGTAAGTGTGATTTTTGAACGGCTGTGGTTCTGGTTACGGATTCTTACCCAGGAAAAAGAAATAGTCAATCGGGTTCTAGATGCGGCTGGTGAGGATTGGGAAATCGCGGAAGCAATAGCTGGACAAGCAAAAAATCAGCCCATTGGCAGGTTTTTATATGCACCTCTAAGCTTACAAAAAAGTGATCCAGAAACCTTTAGATTAGCGCTAGAATCCAGCGCAGCCGACGAGATAGCGGGAATGCGTCGGGGTGAAAAACTGTTAGAAGCTGTCGTTGCTCTCTCCCCATTGTTAGGATTATTGGGGACAGTTCTGGGTTTGATTCGTTCTTTAGGTTCAATTCGCATTGGTGATTTGGGGACTGAATCTGCTACCGGTGTCACCTCTGGGATTGGGGAATCGTTAATTAGTACAGCAGCCGGATTAATAGTAGCGATCGCTAGTTTAGTATTCTACCGCCTATTTCAAAGTTTTGTTGTTAACCAAGTCAAAGTTTTCAACAAAGCCGGCAATGAAATGGAACTGCTTTATCGTCAATATCCTCCCGAACCTAAAACAACTAACCCAGAAAGATTTTCAAAACGCACTGCTAAAAATTTCGATTCATCTTCTCAATTAGAACCAAAAACATTTATCCAGCAACCGAAAAATGAGCCAGATGATACAATTGATAATTCCAGTTTAAACTCTGTAAAAGAACAAGAAGATGAAAGTTAAGCTAGATACTTCAGGTGAAGACGTTCAGATTCAAATTGTCCCCTTAATTGATGTTGTTTTTTGTATTCTGACATTCTTTCTATTAGCAGCTTTACAATTTACTCGTCAACAAGCAATTAATGTTGACTTACCCAAAGCTAGTACAGGTGAAAATTCTGCGGCTAATTCCCAAATTAAAAGCAAAATATTACCTGTAACAATTGATGCCGTTGGGTTAACTTACATCGAAAAAGAACCTGTCAGACGGGAGGAATTAGAAGCACGGTTAAAGGAATATATCCAAGCAAATCCAGATGGGATTTTAGTATTGAATGCGTCGCGGACAGCCACTTATAACGATGTGATTCAAACATTAGATTTGCTGCGACAAGTAGGAGGAAATCGTGTGTCTTTGGGAATTATTCCTGGTTCATCGCAACCATTAACTAATTCACCCAATTTCCCTGTTCCTCCCATACCTAATAATCCTATCAACCCAGAAATTAACCCACTAGGAAATCTCAGATCTTTACCACCGGTTAACCCAAATCCAGTTCCTGCACCAGGGAACGGAATTAATCCTGGTACTTTACCTTCAGTTCCCAATAACACTTTACCTCAAGCACCTGTAACACCAGGAACAAATAATTCTTCTCCTCAAAATTAAAAATTTCCTCCCCATATTTTCTTCAATTAGGAACTTATGGGGATATTTTTAGTTAAATAATTGCATTTAGGAAACAAAATTATGAAAGCGATATTAATGAATGTAGCGGGTAAACCGGAAGTTTTAGAATTACAAGAAGTTCCCCAACCCATACCCACAAATAAAGAAATTTTAGTGAGAATTTTAGCGGCTGGTGTTAATCCCATTGATACTAAATTACGTCAACGGGGGACATTTTACCCTGAACAAATGCCGGCTATTTTAGGATGTGATGGTGCAGGTATAGTCGAAGCTGTGGGTAATGATGTCCAAAAGTTTCGCGTTGGTGACGAAGTATATTTTTGCTATGGTGGTTTGGGTGCAAATCCAGGAAATTATGCCGAATATACCATTGTTGATCAAAGATTTGTGGCTTTTAAACCCAAATCGGTTTCTTTTGCAGAAGCAGCAGCAGCACCTCTGGTTTTAATTACTGCTTGGGAAGCTTTATATGAACGCGGAAGACTTGAACCAGGAGAAAAGGTATTAGTTCATGCTGGTGCGGGTGGTGTTGGTCATGTAGCCATTCAATTAGCTAAACTCAAAGGTGCAGAGGTAGCAACTACAGTTAGTTCCCCAGAAAAAGCTAAGTTTGTTGCTGAAATTGGTGCTAATAAAGTAATCTTTTATCAAGAAACTGATTTTGTCAAATCTGTATTAGAGTGGACTAATGGTGAAGGTGTAGATTTAGTTTTTGATACTGTTGGTGGTGATACTTTTGAAAAGTCCTTTCCCGCAGTCCGAGTTTATGGCGATATTGTGACTATTCTTGAACCAAAAGCTGAGACTGTTTGGAAAGTTGCTAGAAACAGAAATCTCCGCGTTAGTTTAGAATTAATGCTAACACCAATGTTGTTAGGAAATGTGGAAGCATTAATACATCATGGGGAAATTCTGCAACAGTGCGCTAATTGGATAGATGAAGGTAAGTTAAAAGTTGAAGTTAGTCAGACGTTTCCTTTAGCAGAAGCAGCAAAAGCACACGCTTTAATTGAAACTGGTTCTGTATTGGGTAAGGTTGTTTTATTGAATTAATAATTAAGTAGGAAATTTGTTGAGATTATTTAGTCAGTTTAGCTATTTACAAAGATCGGAAGTTTCTCAAATTGGGCAAATAAAAAAGACAATTAAACAAATAAATTCCTTTTGTGCAGTATTACTAACCAGCTTAATATCTAAATCTGCACTAATTGGTTTTATTTGTATATTTGCTATATTTTTATTTCCTGTTCCTAGTTTTGCAGTACAAAATGAAGCCATAAGTTTAACTTGGGAATTACTACAAGAAAGAGTTAAAACACCCATTTTAAGAGATGGGAATTTAACAGTAGATTTAAGAAAAATGGTAATTAATTTACGTCCAGAAAATGCTGTTTTTCGGGTTGCTTTTTATCAATTACTCAGAAAAGAATTGCAAAAGACTGGTGCGATGGCTTTGGGTTTAGATTTGAGTAATTCTGTAATTGAAGGTGATTTTTATGGAAGTGATTTAGGTTTAAGAACTCCTCTTTATGCTCAAGGTATAGCTCAACTATTTACACCTCTTGAACAGGAACAGTTAGAAAGTTTGCGTTCTGTGTGTTTGCAGTCTTTAGCAATAGCTGTTCCTAATTCTCAAGATTGTA
>JANMGZ010000736.1:0-5005 GCA_031374905.1 Dolichospermum sp. OTE_70_metabat_362_sub | reverse complement strand
GGTGCTAACTATCAGCAATTGCCAGTAAATCAGGCAAAATGCCCGGTAATGCACTATCAACGAGATGGGGCTATGGCATTGGGGGATAATGGTGGTAATGCTCCCAACTATGAACCAAATAGTTGTCCTAATAGTCCCAAGGAAAATCCAAGTTATGCAGAACCAGCTTTGGATTTGGGGACAGTTAAAGTTGACCGCTACAATCACCGTGATGGTAATGATGATTATAGCCAAGCTGGGGATCTTTATCGGATCATGACACCTGATCAACAAGAGCAATTGATTCAAAATATTGTCGGGAGTTTGAGTCAAGCACGCAGTGATATTCAGATGCGGCAAATCTGCCATTTCTTTAGGGCTGATGTGAATTATGGTCGCCGGATTGCTGAAGGATTGGGGATTGTTATTGATCCAGCAATGATTCCAACTTCTGCTTAATTCAAATCTACTTCTGTTCGGGTTGTATGGGAAAGGTAAGGGAAATAAAAAACCTTTAACTTTTTCCCTACAAATATGGATGTAAAAACGCAATTTATATTTTAATTTTGTAAAGTATACCTTTCACAACTGCCAGGGAATAAATTCCCTGTCTCATAGCTCAAGTCCGTTAAAACGGACTAATAAATTTGAGATTATTGCTGTTGTATACAATCCAAGGTAAAGTGTGATGGAAAACATATTAGAATGCCAGTTTAATAAATTTCCTCTAAATCTTACCGACATAATGAAAGAAACGTAGGGGCGCAGGGCTTGCGCCCTCCATTGTCTTTCATTAGCACGATAACCGCTATAATAATCATCGCCATTTTGGTTTAAATGATGAGCAAATTGCAGAGGTATTAGAGTTACCTTTAGAGGTAATTAAACAGGTGGAATCTGAATAATAAAGCTTTTAATTTCCACCGTGATTTATTATTTGCCTTTTTCAGTTGTACGCAATCAATGTTATAATAACATTAATTCTTGAGTATCCTATTATGAGCCAAATTCTAACTCTGGAACTAAGTGATAAAATAGCGATCGCTATTCAGCAACAAGCTAATAATGTCGGTATTTCTCCAGAAAGTTTAGCAACGGCATTGCTAGAACAGCATTTCAGTCAAGTATTTACAGATGTGCAAAAAGAATTAGCACAAGCAAAATTTGAGCGTCATTTTGGCACACTCAATATTCATAATAGTACAAATATTGATAATGAAAGCATTGATGCAGATTTAGCTAAAGAGTATGCTAATAACCACGAGGAGGATTAATGCTCATTGATACCTCTGGGTTACTTTGTTTACATTATTCAACTGAACCACTTCATAGTCTAGCTTGTACTGCATACAAAAGGGCTACAGTTAAGCTAACTCACATTCAAGAAGCTATAGAGTTATATCTTGAACCTGTAGAAAATGAATTTTCCGAATAATCAATCTTGTTTAAAATAATAATCATCGCCAATTATTAGCTTTCAAACTTTTTACATCTTCCCTAAATTCAGCAATATCATAGTGAATGGGAATTTTTCGACTAGCAAGTAATCGTTCAAACTCAAGTTGATTCATTCCTACAAAATGACTCGCTTGTTCTAAAGTAAACCGTTCTTGTTCAAAGAGCAAAATTGCTATTTCTTGAATTAATTCTTTGTCAGACATTTGAATTGTCTGCAAAATTTCATCAGTGATAACAATACTCATATTTCTCTTCTCCTGCGGAGATTTGGCGTTGCTGAATTGATAGCGATTCCTTCGGAGAGCTTCGCTATCGCACTATTCAATTATCCTTCAAAATCATCTCTATCTTTTCACTGATCATCTGCGTTATATCCACAAAATCATGTTTACTAAAATGCTCCCAAAAATTCTGAATTTTTTCTCTTATCTCTTCAATATTAGGATTCTTATAATCAATCTCCTCTAAAATTTGCTCCTCATAAAGAGTA
Source organism: Dolichospermum sp. OTE_70_metabat_362_sub (assembly GCA_031374905.1). GTDB lineage: Bacteria > Cyanobacteriota > Cyanobacteriia > Cyanobacteriales > Nostocaceae > Dolichospermum. The sequence continues at coordinate 3,078 of JANMGZ010000736.1, read as the reverse complement.
ATTTCATCTTTACCTAGCTTTATATTTGTTAGGTCGAGAAATTTTGAATAGTGTTGGTTTTGTAATAACTCAAATAGTTTCGGACGGATTTTTTGAGGGCGTTCTCCAGGGTTATGGTCATAGTGTCCGATTTGCAATCTCATTTTAAGACAATCGGAATCGGGAATATTTTTAAATTGAAAAAAAATCAGGAATTTACTTTCTGATTTTTCCCAGTCTTCAGCTCCAAAATTGCTGCATTTTGGAACCCCTTTTGGAGGATGAAAGTGTGCAAATATTCCCTTAGATTCAATAATACGTGGATTTAGTAGTTTCTGAATCTCTACATCTATTTCTGATTGTAAATATTGACTATGCTTAATAATTAAATTAATAGCTTGTCTATGTTCAAAATAAATTTCGCGGCAGAGTTTTGCAATTTCTGAATCACTCACAATATCTCTCCTAATTAATTTAGAATAATGAGTCATTAATGTATAAAGATCTCGTTCAAGAATATATTCATCACGAATACTATCAATTATTTCAACCACTTTATAGTAGTCATAAATTCTCCAATTTGTTTCAGATGGTGGACTTCCTTCGGGATTTAAATAAATAAAAATTGCTTGACAATCTTTATAGTGTCTGTTAATAGTTTCTTCGTATTTTTTCAGTTGATTTGGACGTTCTCCTGAATGAATTTTATTTTCTATAACACATACTAATTGATTCTGTCGTGAATGGATGAGAATATCAATATAGTGCTTCTCACGACTAACTTCTGCATTTCTCAAATTAGCTATATCTATATTAGCATGATTAATTGGATCTGTAGGATTATCCGTTGCTAAAAGCGCTTGCTTCAGGAATTTCTTGAGAAAAATATCACCAAGTTTATGATTTTGAGATGGATCTAAAAGAAATGCTAAAAAATTTGAATGTCTAATTTCTTGTGTGACTACACCAATAGCTTTAAAAATATTGAACTCAGCTAGTTTTGCTTCTAGTTCTTTTAAATCTTTATCAACTCTAAAACTTTCTAGTAATTCTCGTTGTTTGTCTGAAATCAAATTTCACCCCACCCAAATGCTAAAATTTTACCTAAACAGAGATTTATATTATTTTACCAGAAATTCATGACATTAAATATACTTCTTTCATATTTTTATTAATTATCTTAAAAATAAAAACCATGTCTATAACTCTAACACCTGACAGGGATCTTCATCAGGTGGATGTAAACCAGCTTTTACCCAAAAACTTCGCGCACTGCGGATAGAATCATATTCTGTATATCGCTCATCATTAACATCAATACTCACACAGATATTTTGCCCGTTTACGCACTAATTCCCTGGTAATATCATCAATAGTCATACTTGAGCTACTAACATCGCATTGATGTGAGTGAAAATTCTGTCTAACTCTCCAATAGCTTCCAATTCTATAACTTCCTCTGAAGTCAGCAAATCAGCTTTTTTTCTCTCCAAAAGTTCTTCCATTCGCTTCTGGAGTTCATCAGTAAATTTAAATAAATTGAATTTATCTACTTTTTCAACTTTAATTCGACCAAGTAAAGTTGAAGGTCTACTAATAGCTGGTATCATAATTTAACTCCAGTATTGATCAGAAAAATCCAAACTCTTAAACTTTGCGTCTTTGCTCCTTTGTATCTTTGCGCGAAACTCACCTTAAACAACGAATTGCTTCTAATAACCCTCTAGCTTTATTGAGAGTTTCTTCATATTCCTTTTCTGGGTCAGAATCAGCCACCAAACCTGCACCAGCTTGGACAGTTACCGTTTGATTATGTAATACCATAGTTCTGATAGCGATCGCACTATTCAATTGTCCTTCAAAATCATAATATCCATACACACCAGAATATACACCCCGGCGATTTGGCTCTAATTCGTTGATAATTTCCATCGCCCTGATTTTAGGCGCACCGCTGACAGTCCCCGCAGGAAAGCAAGCTTTGAGTAAATCCCATGCAGTTTTACCTGGCGCTAACTTACCCACCACATTACTAACAATGTGCATCACATGAGAAAAGCGTTCAACTATCATTAATTCATCAACCTTCACACTACCGCTACTGCACACCCGCCCCAAATCATTACGTCCTAAATCTACTAACATGACGTGTTCGGCGATTTCTTTGGGGTCTTGGAGTAAATCAGCGGCTAAAGCTGCATCTTCCTGGCTGGTTTTTCCTCTAGGTCTAGTTCCTGCTAGGGGACGGACTGTAGCGATAATTTCCCCTTGATCATTACATTCGGCTTTGACCATGACTTCGGGGCTAGAACCGATAATTTGCCAGTCTTGGAAGTTAAAATAAGCCATGTATGGCGAAGGATTGATTTGCCGCAGAGAACGATATAAGGCGAAGGGATTACCTGTATATTCTGTGGATAAGCGTTGAGAAATGACAACTTGGAATATATCACCAGCTTTGATATGTGCTTTGGCTTTTTCTACACTGGCGCAAAATTCTGGGCGGGTAAAGTTGCTTGTATATTCTTCTATTCCGGCTTTAGGCTTGTTTGCGGGGGCTGTCCAAGCTAATTTGGTGTTTTCTGGTGATAGAGGCAAAGATAGCTTCTGCACCATTTTCTGAATGCGATCGCTCGCCTTTTGATATGCTACCTCTAACCCGGCTGGATCACATAAATCTGCGTAGGCGATCGCCCAAATTTTCCGTTTTACTTGGTCAAAAACTAATAATTGGTCTACCTGCATCCATAATCCATCAGGGATATTTCTCTGATCTTGAGCATGAATTGGTACACGCGGCTCAATCCAATTTATTAATTCATAACCCCAAAACCCAAATAAACCGCCAATTCCTGAAGGTAATTCTGGTAATTTTACTGGGTGATAAGGTGCTAAACATTCAGATAAAACCGTAAACGGATCACCTGTAAAAACTTGTTGAGAGCCATCTCGATGGGTTTGGGTAGTTTGATCACCCCTGGCTTCTAAAATCCACAACGGGTCACAACCCAATAAACTATAACGGCCTACGGTTTCTCCACCTTCCACCGATTCCAGTAAAAAGCTATAAGCTTGATCTGCACAGACTTTATACCAAGC
>JANMGZ010000733.1:0-5022 GCA_031374905.1 Dolichospermum sp. OTE_70_metabat_362_sub | reverse complement strand
GGCAAGTGGATTAGCTTCCAGGGAATTAATGCTCCTGACCAATTTGATACGAAGATAAACAAGAATAGCGTACCAATAAATGGTACCCAGGGGCGATATTCTTTCTCTCCGAGTTGGTTTTTGGCTAGATCCCGAATAAATTCTAGGGCATATTCCATCAAATTTTGGATGCCACGAGGAATTTTTTGGACGTTTCTGGTGGCAGCTAGTGATGCTATTACTAGGATAGCAATCACAAACCATGAGGTGAGAAATACTTGCCCATGTATTTTGAGACTGCCCAGTTGCCACAAGAAGTGATGACCTACTTCTAATTCGGCGAGGGGAAAAGCGTTAAAAGCGTTTAATACACTAAGCATGGGCGTTCTTCAAGGTTTTCCCCAAAAATCGAGGATTGGAGGATTTTCTGTAGTCTGTAGGGGTTTAGCGAACCGGGCGGTTAGAAACCTCGTCTACACAGGCAAAACCCACCTGCGTGGGTTTCAAACCCTAAACTTTTCATTAGTCCACAAAGGTGGACTTCGTTTGTGTAGCCGCGAATTCCATTCGCCAAGCCTTAATTTGACACCTACACCCTTTAAGCTTCAGGAATGAATGCAGTTTGCACCGTATAGATGAGGAGGGTAGCTTTGTAGGTGAGAAACCCTAAGAATATAGGCAGAAAATGTAGCTGATGCCATTGACTTGCCAATATAATCGGTATCATGATCAGAGCAAAACGATTTTTACTCAAACTTTGTTTTTCACCACCAAGTCTCTCGACATCGTTAGCCAGCATTTTTAAGTAAACCACACCTGTACACGCCCCAATCAAATAATTTAGGGCTATGTTTAAGGAATAAAAAATCCACACAGAGATAAAAATAATCCCCGTCAACACAAGTGTGATTACTAACAACTTCTGATAGAGTTGATAGAACTCTTGCATGGAAGCGTTTACTGGTTCTGTTTGAGCAAAACCAGATTTCTCATCTTGTTGTGTTGTCTGAGTCGGTGCAATTGATTCTTCTGACAAGCTCACGAGACTTGAAACCAGTACAGCTAATATGAGATGACTGCACATTCAGTCAGTTGAATCATATCACGATCCGGTAACACTACTTTAGAAAAAAACAATTAACTTATTTTTGGTCATTGGTCATTGGTAACATAATCACCTATGACTAATTTTTTCATGAAGCGGGGATTAGTAAGATAAGATTAGTTGTTGTTTGAGGAGATGTCTTACTCCGTCTAAGTCTAGCTCGACTTGGGCTAAAATGTTAGTCAATATGGCAAAACCATGAGATTTGTTCATGAACTCAAGTTCAATATTTCGATATTTCTATGAAAACATCACATCCAGCTTGCCTCAACTGGTGGGTTTTGTTGATCTGACACAGTAAAATAGTAGTCTTACACAAGGCAGGTAGATTATGGTTCAAGTTTTACCTAAACCAGTGACCTTTGATGCGTTTTGTGAATGGTATCCAGATACAGGGGTCAGATATGAACTGCACGATGGAGTGATTGTTGAGATGAATCAACCTCTAGGAGAGCATGAATTTATTATTTTAATGTTGTGCCGTAGTTTGATGGTACAAATAGTGCAACTCAATTTACCTTATAGTATTGCTAAGAATACGTTTGTTAAATCACCTATAGCAGATTCGGCTTACTGTCCTGATATTTTATTATTAAATCCTCATAACTTAATTAATGAGCCACTGTGGGAGCAAAAGTCCACTGTTACTCAAGCTGCTTCAATTCCTCTGGTAGTTGAAGTTGTTAGCACTAACTGGGGTATTGATTATGGCAATAAGGCAAATGATTATGAATCAATAGGAATTCCTGAATATTGGATAGTGGATTATTTGGGATTAGGTGGTAGAAGGTTCATTGGTAATCCCAAGTTACCAACACTATCAATTTATTCTTTGGTTGATGGTGAGTATCAGGTTAATCAGTTTAGGGGTGATGATATGATCATATCGCCAACTTTCCCAGAATTACGTCTGACTGCTAAGAAAGTTTTACAGCCTGGTAATTAATTTAATTTTAGCGAACTGACAAGTCAGCACTTGCGCTATCGCTTTCAATTATTTCTCAATGTGCGATCGCAAAACTACCAATTAAATTACCTCATTCTACATTAACCTGGTGTTAGTAAAATCATTTGTTGTTTCAAAAGATTTCTAACTCCATCTAAATCAAACTGCACTGTGGTTAAAATCTCCGCTATGGTAGATTTACCATCACAGTTTTTCATGAATTCAAATTCGGCTGTTGATAAGTTAATGATTTGGTAATCATAGTTAAATAAGCATTGACTAGGAAAACCATCTATGCAAGGGTTAAGTTCTGGGATTGCGGCTAATAATGTGTTATCTGCTGACCAGTCGGTTTTGGTGAAGGGGGGACGAGTGAGGAAAAATTCATAATGGGTTACTTCAGGATTCAGTAATTCTATCAGGCGGTAACGTTCTCTTTCACTTAATTCTTTTGCTCGTTCAATTAACTCCGGTGCTTTTTCTAGAAGCTTTTCTAGTTGCCAAAAACCAGGATTAGAAAAACCTACAAAGTCTAAAACGGAAGAGTCTATTAATTCAAATAGTGTATCAACATTGTAGTCAAACTCTTGGGGATGTACGTACATATCGGCAAAACATTCATCCCGCTGGTTTTCCATTGCCCAACGGTCTTTTTCACGCTTGACAATGCGGTTATTTTCTGGTAGAGAAGCAAATATTTTTCTCCCGACTTGGACACCATCGCGGTAGTCGCCTTTTTTGTTACCTTGGAGGAGAGCGATCGCTTTTTGCATGAGTTGTATTTCCCATCTTCCCAGTTCTCCATACACAAAGATGTGCATTAAACCACCGGGGGCGAGTTTTTTCGCTAATGCTTGGATACCATGAATGGGATCTGGTAGATGATGAAGTACACCAACGCAATTAATTAAATCAAATTCCCCTGGTATCTGTTCAACATCATATATACTCAGATGATGAAATTCTACACGGTCAGCACCAGAACTTTGACAGCGTTTTTTTGCGACTTCTAATGTACCAGCACTTAAATCTATTCCTACTACCTGTGCGTGGGGGTTGAGATGTACTAAATACTCAGTTCCGACTCCTGAACCACAACCAGCGTCAAGGATGCGGATATCTTGCTTTTGTGGTTTTCTTCCTGTGCAGAAATTGTAAGCAGCTAACCAATTCCAACGCCAATTATATCCTGGTGGTGGTTCGTCCAGGATGGGTTCTGGGGGGAATGGATAGGTGTCGTAGAGTTTCGCAACAGCAGCACTTACTTGGGAGTCGGACATATTCAAGATTAACGCAGCATTTCTGAGTTTACCGGATAGGGGAATTTTGGGCAAAGAATAAATTCTGTCTATTCGTAGGGGTTTAGTATTGCTAAACCCTTATTGTTGATAGATATGGGTATTGATTCCGTAAAAACATTAGTGTTAAGTTATGCTGAACGTAAAATCATACCAAGTAACTACTATATGTTACCCAGAAACTAATGTTTTTTAGATAAAAGTCAACGATCGCTCACAGTTGTGCCAGACTAGAAAACAGTAATATGCTGAAAAACTAATTTAATTTAATAATTATGCTGGGTGCGATCGCTGGTGATATCATTGGCTCTGTCTACAAGTTTAATAATATCAAAACTAAGAATTTTCCCCTGTTTGATGAAAAATGTACTTTCACAGACGACACAGTTCTAACAGTTGCTGTTGCTGAAGTAATTCTCAATGCTGATACCTTCCCTGATAACACTAAGTATATTGATCAAATTCAATATATTGAAAACTTTAAACTATACTACTCTGAGTATCCAGAGGTCGGATACCCTGATAAATTTCGAGAATGGGCAAAATCCAGCAGCACAGAACCCTACAACAGTTTAGGAGACGGTTCAGCCATGCGGATAAGTCCTATAGCTTCTGCTTTTGATGACCTAAATGCTGTATTGCAAGAAGCTCAAAATAGCGCAGAAGTTACCCATAATCATACACAAGGTATAAAAAGCGCACAAGCAACATCTGCTGCTATATTTTTAGCGCGTACAGGCTATGATAAAGCTAGGATTAAATCCTATATCCAAAATTCTTTTGGTTATAACTTAAAATCTACCCTCGACGAAATTAGATCGACTGACAATTTTAACGCATCATCTTTAGACTCTGTTCCCCAAGCCATGATTGCTTTTTTAGAAGCTACAGATTTTGAAGATGCAATTCGTAATGCCATTTCCATTGGTGGTGATAGTGATACCATAGCTTGTATTACAGGTAGTATCGCTGAAGCTTTTTATGGTGGTGTACCTCAGGAAATCGCTGAATGGGCATTATCAAAATTAGATGAGCAACTTTGGCGTGTAACTGATAAGTTTATGGCACAATATTATGCTTAACAGGGAATAGGCCAGGGGCAAGGAACAGGAATTTTTTTCATTAGCAATTATTAATTACGGTAAACTAGGATTTGCATGAGAGTATCAATCCTTTTTGATTTTATGGCAAGTAATTAATTGCGCTTGTATGGCTAATTCATGGTAAAGATAAATATGCAATATAATAGTGTAACAATCACAATAGCCACAGTTAATTTTGATAATATAGTTGGTTTTTATACTCAATTACTAGAACAAGAGCCAAAAAAACTAATTCCCTATATCTATGCTGAGTTTCAAATTCCTACTTTAAAATTAGGTATTTTTCAACCCAAACCAGCAAACGAACCGGAATTTATCACTAATGTTCAAAGTCCACTAAGTTTGTGTTTAGAAGTAAATAATTTAGAAACGGCTATATCTTACTTGAACTCTTTAGGCTATCCGCCACCTGGAGAAATTTCTACAGCTTCCCACGGTCAAGAAATTTATGGCTATGACCCAGATGGCAATCGTTTAATTTTACATCAATCTCATCAAGAGAGAACAGGGGAATATTGATCTTTTTATTACAAGAGAAGTCTACAGGGCAGGAGGCAGGAGTAAAGAATGAATTAAAACTTTATTTCTGGG
>JANMGZ010000699.1:0-3089 GCA_031374905.1 Dolichospermum sp. OTE_70_metabat_362_sub | reverse complement strand
TATGTTTTGGGATTTGAACCAGTAAAATCTATCTTTAAATTACCGGAAGTTGAACGGGATTTTCAAGTGCTAAAAATTCCCGACCAAGTATTTTTTGACCGGGCTGCACGTCCAGAATTTGGTCCAATTGCTGAATATTTTCAAAAAAATAAACCTATAACTATGGAAATATTTAGTTATTTGGGAACTATTGGTTACAAGGTTAAAGTTAGCGGATTATTTACTCTTGGACCTTCCTTTGGTGTAGATGGTAATTTAATTGTTAGTTCTTCTACTTTCTTGAAAATCTTTTCAGAACACGGAGTAAATGAAATAGATATAGGCTCAATTCATCTGCAACCTAATGCTAATATCAAAACAATTTTAGCAACCTTATCTAATAGTTTACCCAAAGATGTCATAGTGATGACACGCCAAGAATCTATTGATTTTGAAAAAAGCTATTGGACATTAAGAACACCAATTGGATTTGTATTTAATTTGATGGTAATAATGGCTTTTGTAGTTGGGGTAATCGTTGTTTATCAAATCCTTTATAGTAATATATCCACTCATTTTGTCCAATTTGCTACACTTAAAGCCATGGGATTTAGAAATAAATATCTTTTGAATGTCGTATTTCAGCAAGCTATAATTTTAGCAATCTTGGGTTATATTCCTGGTTTTGCTATCTCTCTAGGACTATATGATCTTGCAAAAGATGCCACTAAATTACCAATTGTCATGGATGTCAGTAAGGCATTATTAGTATTTACTTCTGTGATTGTTATGTGTTTAACTTCTGGATTTTTTTCTACTAATAAACTGCGTAAAGTAGATCCAGCGGAAATCTTTAATTAACTTAATTGTAGGTTGGGTTAAGCGATAGCGCAACCCAACAAAATTTGAATCATATAATCAAGTTGGGTAACATGAGCGTCAACCCAACCTACAACTACAACTATTTATTCTTAAAAGAATGACACAATATTTAACTAATAACAATATTTTGGAAATCGCAAATCTTAATCATTACTTTGGTCACGGTAAATTAGTTACTCAAACTTTGTTTGATATTAATTTAACTATCAAAGCTGGAGAGATTGTGATTATGACTGGACCTTCTGGTTCAGGAAAAACTACCTTATTAACATTAATTGGTGGTTTGCGTTCTGTACAAGAGGGAAGTTTAAAATTTAATGGACAGGAATTATTAGGTGCTAGTAATGAAGAATTAGTCCAAGTTCGTCGAAAAATTGGCTATATTTTTCAAGCCCATAATTTACTAGATTTTCTAACAGCTATGCAAAATGTCCAAATGTCTTTAGAATTACAAGAAAATATTTCTCAATGGGAATCTTATATCCAATCAGAAACAATGCTTAATGCTGTGAAATTGGGAGATAGAATTAATTATTATCCCTCTGATCTTTCCGGGGGACAAAAGCAACGGGTAGCCATTGCTCGCGCTTTGGTAAGTCATCCTAAGTTAGTATTAGCTGATGAACCTACCGCTGCATTAGATAGTAAATCAGGACGAGATGTAGTTAACTTAATGCAGCAATTAGCAAAAGAACAGAGTTGTACTATTTTAATAGTTACCCATGATAACCGCATTTTAGATATTGCGGACAGAATCATTGATATGGAAGATGGTCATTTAATCCGTTAACAACTAGATCCTCGACTTCTTAAAGAAGTCGGGGATCTAAGAATTATAATAAACTAGCAGAATTGATATCTAAAAATAAAGTAGCCTGTGGTTGTTGACGTAAAATAGAAGCTGGACAATTAGTAGTAATATCTTCTGTTAACATGATTTTAATTACTTGAGCTTTTCTCGTTGCGGGGGCTAAACAAATTATTTTTTTAGCGGTACAAATCATGGGAATAGTTAGAGTAAATGCGTATTGGGGAACATCTGCTAAATTGGTAAAATATCCTGTATTTACTTGCTGCTGACGGTTAATATCATCCAATTTGACAAGTTTAACTTTAGCAGGATCTTGAAAATCTGCGACTGCTGGATCATTAAATGCTAAATGTCCATTTTCACCAATACCTAAACAGCATAGGTCTATCGGTTGATTTTCTAAGAGTTGAGTATAGCGATCGCACTCAGCTATTGGTTGTAATGTATCCCCTTCTATATAATAGAATCTGTGAGGAGATATCTTTTGTTCTACCCGTTCCCGCAAATAACGCCGAAAACTGGCAGGATGATCTGATGTAATTCCCAAATATTCATCTAAATGAAATAAAATTATCCGTGACCAATCTATTCCCCCTAAAGCAATCAAAGCATCCAAAAACCGAATTTGAGAATTTCCTGTAGCCAATAAAATTGCCACTTTATCCTGTTTATCAAGCAGGTTTTGCAAATACTGATATGTGATTTTAGCCACATTTTCTGACATTTCCGCTTCAGAAGCGTAAATCTTCACTAACAAATGATCAACATGAAAAGATTTTGTAAGTTCGGTCATTTGCTTACTTCCAATTAACTATAGGAACACTATTTAATTTTTGAACTGTAGAGTACATATTGCCCATATTAGAAGGGTTTTGGTAAACATTACCCACACTAACACAGTTATTGGTGGGCATTGCCTACTCTACTCATAATCATCTAAATCAAAGCAATCAAAAAAATCATAGTTCAGACTCAATTTATAATCATCTAAATCAAAGCAATCAAAAAAATCATAGTTCAGACTCAATTTATAATCATCTAAATCAAAGCAATCAAAAAAATCATAGTTCAGACTCAAGTTTATTAAAAAAAAGACAGGCAAAAAGCCTGTCAAGTACCTAATAATTTTGGCGATTAATTAATCATCCAAGTCAAATTAATCAAAAAAATCATAGTTCGGACTTAGAAATTCATTTCAGCAGCTTGGACTTTTTCTACTTGTTTCTTTTTGAGAACTAGCATTACTTGTGCCAACATCACTAAACAGATAAAAGCAACTAACCATGCCACTCTGGAAGGATCTTGTAAAACAATTTCTACATCCCTTTGACCAAAACCACCAACGTTGGGGTTATTAGTCAAAGCATCACCAGTTGCAACGGCTTGTCCTTCCGTCACAATCAGTTCTGGTCCTACG
>JANMGZ010000623.1:0-17229 GCA_031374905.1 Dolichospermum sp. OTE_70_metabat_362_sub | reverse complement strand
AGCAATAAACGGACTTAATTTTTTATAATGTCGTCCCTCATGCACCCAACACAAAGCAATATTATCAGTCAGTAACTTGAATTGGGGAGCATCATCACAGACCAAAGTTTGCACCACTGGCCAATCAGTTTGTTGATGATAAAAAGCAATAGCCGCCGCTTCCATGATTCGAGTTCGTTGTTGAGAACCCAGTTTAGGTAGATAGGTATCTAGTAGAGTATTAAACTGTTCGGAGTTCAACACAGTCTCTTGCGGTAATAGTTTGAGAGCGTCTTGATATTTATTTGGTAGTGGGAAATTTGTCAGCAACTCACTGGTCAGTTGATTAAGAATAAACTCTAATTCTTTGTTATTCTGCAAACCTTTGAGTACAGTCAATCGGTCTTTCTTGGGAGTTGTCAAGTAGACTGTATATAAAGGGTTACAGATGACATTGGTAGTATGGTTGACCCCACCAACGCGGGCAGCAGTTTGGTCAAAGTGTTGCCAAGGACTGCTCTCTAGTCCTGCTGAATATACTTCTGTTTTTTCTGTTTCAAAATCAGCATGGTTTTTAATCAGTAGATTAGATAAATACCCCGCTGACATGGAAATTCCTATATCCTCTAAGAATTCTAACAACTTGCCTTGGGTCATGTTGCCCCCGTAGTACAAGCTGATAACTAAGGTTTTTAATCAGGAGTCCGAATTCTCCTTCGTAACCTCTTGGCAGTTCTGCCAAATAGGTTTTCTTTTCTAAGGGTGAGTAGTATTTCTCTTTCCGGAATAGTACGTTATCGGTTCTCAGGATGATGTCTTGGATGATTACTTCTTCATACCCTTTAAACTGTGCGTCTGCTGGTAGTTTGTCTTGGGGGTATTCTAGGATTTTTTCCCGGTCTATTTTAATAGTTTGATTTTTACTGCCCTTGGAGTGCTGTTTTGGGGTTTTTCTTTCTTGTTCTGATGAGTGTTTATTCTCAAACCCTTTTTTGTTCTTGGCTTTTATGTCTGGCTGACCTTGTTCTCCCTTTAAGCGGTTATTTTCATCTTTTAACCGTTGATTCTCTGACTCTAAGCCTTTGACAATTAATTGTAATTGCTCTATTAAGTAGGTGAACAGAAAAATTTAAAGGTATGTAAAGAAAAGTTAACCTAATTAGCTTTGTTAAATTTAGTACGTTCTGTCCGGTGTTTTCCTTTTTTACCTCTGGTTTCAACACCATCCATAACTGCATACGCTAGTTCTAATTCATCCTCAAACATTTTTCCGGCAATTTCATCTCGTTTAAGATGTTGCCATTCTAATTCAATTGGATTCATTTCCGAGCAATATTTAGGAAGGAAAAACATATATAAACCCATGTTTTCCCACTTTGTCCATAATGCCTGAACTTCTCGACAACGATGTATTGGTCCATTATCTTGAACTATGACTCTCATTCGTTTATTCTCATATGCTTCTTGCGCCTCTTGTTCCATCATTTTGATGTAAGAACTGCGCTTAACTCCTCCAATTACTAGACCATAAATAAAGCTAATTAATGGCTGAAATAGCCCAATAATACTGATTCTGCGTCCACGTCTTTTTGTTTGTTCGAGCTTTTTTTGTTCTCCTTTTTGATAGTATGTATAACCTGAATCACTCCAAGCTGAAAATCCTGATTCATCTAAATACTTTAGGTCTATTTCTCCACTAGCCGCAGCCAGTTCTAACATATCCATATCTGCTTGTTTACTTGCACGATTCACTGGATCTTGTTTTGCTTGATGACTTATTCTTATTCGCTTCCATCTCACCCCTTTTTTTTTAGTCCCCGTCTGACTGTGTTGGTACTTACTTTTATCCCACGCTCTTTATCCAGTTTTTCTGCTAATTGCTTACTGTTATAAGTTCTTGCTTCTTCTTTCAGGCATTTTTCCAAATATTCAATGTCAGCTTCCATCAATTTTGGCTTTCTCCCTCGACCTGGTAACTCATGGAGTCCTTCTATTCCTTCTTTTTCCCACTTATTCAACACGAGTCTTACTGTTTGTTCTCCCCAATCAAAGTGAGCCGCTATTTTTTCCACATACCAACCATCTGCATTTAATCTGATTACTTCAGCTCTATCTTTTACTTTCTGTGGTACTTTCGCTGTTCTCAGGTCAAACAACTCTTTATCTTGTTCTTTTGTCAGGAATATCCTTAACCTTGACCCCATATTTACATCACCCTAATATATGTTTTTCCGTATTTACTTATCTTTACACACCTTTATTTTTTTTTGCTTACCTACTTAAATTCAGTAATACCTCTACTGTATGACGCATTGACTCGTCTGCAATCCCTTTTGGCTCGATGGTTTGCAGTAAATCTGATATTGATTTGTCACTCTCAATAATTTTTTGCGTCATGTCTACTATTCTATGACACTGTGTGTACCTCGTTGCTTTTATTTTCCTCTGTTACCCCTACTTATTGAGCCGATACGAAAAATACGTCTCTAATTGGACTCCAGATAGGAATTTTATCCTGAATCTTTTACCCGATGATTGTTTCCGTTACTATCAATTAGCCACTTAATTCTTCTCTACATCAATTTAATTAATATTCAGATTTAGGAGCTAATCTGTTTGATTTATAGCTCTATTTTACTATGTCTCTAATTTCATTTTTTACTGCAATTTATTAGTCTCACTTATAGTCTCTATCTTGAATATCTTCATTTATTTATCTGTTGACCTCTCTAAGTGGTGTTCATGTTCATTCTTATTGCTCCTTATTGATAATGGGTTTTGATGCCATTTTTGTTGTTTTTCTTTTTCGCCAATGTATTTTTTCGCTAATATGTTCTTTTTTATTCTCAGTTTTATTTCTTATTTCCGTAATTTCCTTGTGTGACAGCTAAGGGTGCGGAATGTGGGTTGAAAAATACCAAATTGACGAAAATGATAATCAAATGAAAATGCTTGGATAATATCTAACTTTTCCATGATAACTTTACTACTACAATCGGTGAAACTCCATTCTTTGTCAGAATAATCACAAAAAACCTGCCAAGTTAGGCGAATATCTTCTTCTGTTAAATAATATATAGTTGCTAATTTACTTGAGAAGAAAGCTTCACCTAAAATAATTGCTCTTAATAAAGTTAATGTTTCATCAATTACATAATCAGTTGTTACTAAAGAATCTGTATTATTAGTTAACCATAAAATAGCGTTTTTATGGTTGAAATCTGAAGGAACAACACTAGCAAACCAAGCACCCGTATCTACAAAAATCATAACCTATTGACAATATAAAACTTGATCATGATCTTTGCTATCAAAAGGATCTGTTTTCCCCTCTAAAGGAAGTTCAGCAATCTCTTGTAAAATTTCTAATGTTTTTTTCTGTTGATAATTAGATTCTAGAGGAATGATAATTACTTGTACTTTACTTCCTTCTGCTAGTTTTATCGGTTGTGATAATCTCAATGTTCCTTGTTCATAAATGGCTTCTACTGGCATAGAATTTATCCTGGAATTTGATTATTTGAATTATAGCACTATCTCCTAAATCCCATCATCCTCAAACAGCGATGCTTTTGGTTAGTGCTTCGCTATCGCACCATTCAACCTCCCAAAAAGCGATCAAGTTACAAATTTTTATAAACTTCATCATCATTACGTTTACCAACTCGAAAAACATCAACTAATTTATTATCATCATCATCAATGGTGTACAAAATTCTATATTCACCCTGATCAATACGATAACCACCTTGATAACCTTTTAAAGCTGCATAGTCTTGAGGACGAGGATTACCTTGAAGTGAGAGTATTTTTGATACAACTTGTTTATATTGTTTTGGTTGTAAGTCTAATAAGTCTTTTTCCGCAGTTTTAGCAATCCTCAATGTATATCTTTCACTCATTGGGGCGTTTTGCTATTATTTCTTCTATGGTGGTAAATCCTGTGTTTTCTTCTACTGCACGTCTCAATTTAGCAGAATCTATGGCATCTTCTATAGCTTCTAATAGTTTTAAATCTTCAATACTAATTATCGCTACCGCAGCTTTACCATGACGCTGAATTAAAATTCTTTCTCCACGATATTCTGCACGGTTCATAATATCGGGAAAGTTAGCACGCGCTTCACTTGCACTGATGACAGACATAGCACCTCATAAAATGTATAGGGTTACATAAGATTATAGATTATTTGTCTGTTTTTTGCAATTTGTACAAAATTTCAGTTTTTGATCGTTAGTGGAGCGATCGCACCCCCTCAACTTCCCAACAGCGATCGCATCCCTCCAACTTCCCAAACAGAGATCGCACCCCTGAACTCCCCAAACAGCGATCGCATCCCTTCAACCTCCCAAACCGCGAACTGACAAGTCAGCGCTTACGCTATCGCACCTCCTCAACTCCCCAACATCCTTTTTTAATGAACCACGAAGACACGAAGAGCGCGAAGGAAGAAGAGAACGATCGCTCGGTGGGAGTTTCGGATATCACATACTTACACGTGAGTAACTGCTTGCTTTTTTAATTAAGATCTGGACAAAGAATACCACTATTGCTTATATTAATAACCTGTGCTGATTATAAAAATAAGGAAATAATTTTGACTACATTTGCTAGTTACAAAGCAACAGCATCTCATTGGATTACTATATTTGATTCACCTTTCTATCCAGATTCCTTAGATGGAGCTAAAATTCTTTATGAGAATGTGTTATTGCGTTTTACAGAAGTTGTAGAACAAGCTCAAAGTTCTGCAAATTTACTTGAAATTATCACTAAAGAGCCTGATCCTTTGCGAATTCAATTACTCAGAGTATTTCGTAGATATGTCTCTCCAGATACATCAGTTGAAATGACTAAAAAGAAAAGCAAAATACCTGATATTATTAAGGACTTTGGCTATAGATTTCGTCCAATAGAGCAAGTGAAACAAAATTTGCAAAGCCGTCCTATACCTGATGAGACTCTCATGGCAATACTTTTAGAGCAAAGTACGCGAGGACAAAAAGGTTATGACTTAACAGAAAGTTTTTTCTTATGGTTTAACAAAGTATTTAGCAAGGATTATTTAATTCGTGGTCCTGTTCGTGCTGGAAGAGATGTAATGCTAAATGAAGTATTAGATAACTGGAAATATAAAACTCCAGCGGATATGTTGATATCCCGCTTAGATGGTACTCCATTGGTAGTTGGATTTGCTCGTTATGACTCCGACAGAGGAGGTTCTCAGGAAGATGATAGAACAGGTGGTAATCGAGATAAAATAACAGAAATTTTGGGTTATGCTAAAATATACAATTTGCCATTAAAAGTATTGATGCTGAATGATGGTCCTGGATTACTTCTAGGTTCTATGTGGAATGATTACGCTAATTTAGAACAATATGGACAAGGTAGAGTGATGGTTTGTACTTTGAAAATGTTAGACGAGAGATTTACACAAAGCTGGTTAGATAGTTAAGTTTACTATTCCAATTTTTGATGATTTGATCAGAAATTAACGCTAAACTTTCTGATTCTTCACTATACAAATCTAAACCTGTTTTTAAAATTCTATTAAAGTCAATTAAGTTTATTTGTTTATATTTACAACTACCATTTTTGCCATTGACAAAATCACCCATTGCTTCACTACCATTAACTAAACGTTTAATTATAGTATCAATAGATAATGGAGAATTATCAATACCTATCCATTTTCTACCTAATTCTTCAGATACCGTTAGAGTAGTTCCACTTCCTGCAAAAGCATCTAAGACAATATCTCCGGGATTTGATGAAGCCATAATTATCCGTTTCATCATATCTGAATTTTTTTCAGTTGGATAACCAGTAATTTTAATATTTTGATTGTGAGCGTCTTTAAAATCAAGCCAAATATCTTGAATTGAAATACCCTGACTATTATCTAAATATACTTTTCTTCTGGGATTACCTGTTGAAGACCAATATATTTCCCCTCGTGCATCCATTTCGTCTAATGTTTCTGGTGTATATTGCCAATGTTTACCGGCAGGTGGTAGCATACCCCTCCAAGATTGACCAGTTGCTCCTTTTCTTACCCCTGGAGCATGAATAGGAACTTTTTTGTATAGTCTTCCTGTTCCTTCTTCCACATATTGATATTCTTTTTTAATCGAGTCTTCTGTCCAAGCGTCAAAAGGTTGATTCCATACATAATTATCTGTTTTTGTATAAAAAAGAATAAAATCGGCAACATTACCATATTGTTTGCGTGTATAGTTTTTAGGATTACATTTTTTTCTAGTAATCCAATTACGAAAATTTTTCGCTCCAAAAATTTCATCCATGATAATTTTGACAGTACAAGCCATTTTTTCATCTAAATGAACATAAATAGAACCTTCTTCTGATAGAATTTCTCTAATTAAAATAAGACGTTGACGCAAATATTCTAAATATTCTGCACCTTCCATGAGATCATGATAAGCATGATTGCTATTACGAGACTCAAAACTACTACCTGTTGCATAAGGTGGATCAATATATACTAAGTTAACTTTTCCGGCAACATTGTCATTATTTAATAATGTACGAATAACTGTTAAGTTATCGCCATATATGAGTTGATTTCCAGGAGATCCTTCAACGCTAATTATATGATTTAAGTTAGCTGGCTGAATTTTCAATATATCTTCTATAGGCATTTTTCCTTCATATTCAATTCGGAAAGATGTTGTATTTTGTTTATGATTACGCCCATTTTTACTAGGTATTCCTGTTGCCATATTGTTTGAAATTGTGACTTTTTTATAATTATACTATAGCGATCGCACTCCCTCAACCTCCCAAACAGCGATCGCACCCTTTCAACCTCCCAAAAGCGATCGCACCCCCTCAACCTCCCAAACAGCAATAAATAACTAAACTAAGCAACTGCAAAATTTGTATATTCCCGCATTTTCGGTTCATGAAAAGCTAAAACAATATCTTCTTTAGGAACACCAACGCGAATTAAATCAGTAGCAATACTTTCTTCTGTCCAATCTTCTTCTATCCAAAATTTACCATTATGTAAGCGAACATAAACAGTAATTCCTGTAATTCTTTCGCCATTTTCCCAACCAAGATTCATCCAAATATAATGACCTTTTTCATCATCGGTAATTAAGAATGTTTCTATATCTTTTCGTGGATGATTCTGAGATAACTCCACATATTCCCTTAAAATCTGTTTGATGAGTTTGGGGTAATCTGTTAATTTATCCATTGTTTAATTTCCTCTGTTTCTATATCTACAACAATTAGCGGAAGTTGATGTCGGTTAAGAATCAGTTGAATAACATCCTGGGTGAAGAAACTTTTATATGCGATTTCACTAATGGCAATATAGAGTTTACGGTCTGGTGCAGTTTCTTCTAATAGGTAAAGATAGATATCATATTGACCAAGAGCTTCTTTTAAGTCTTGTATTTTTGATGTACCGATAAAACTTTTAACTTCAACTACCAGTTTTTGTCCTGATTTTTCAATTGCTATCGGACGTTCAGCACCAAGATCAGCATATAGTGTTGTTCTTCTATATTGAATCAGGTAAGGATCATCTGTAATTATCCAACCATCTTTGATTAGTGCATTTTTAACAACGTTATGAATAATGTCTAGTTTGGGCATACTTTAAGTATAGATCAATTATCATAGTTTATCGCTATATAGCGATCGCACTCCTTCAACCTCCCCAAAAGCGATCGCATCCCTTCAACTTCCCCAAAAGCGATCGCATCCCCTCAACCCCCCAAACAGCGATCGCACCTCCTCACCCTCCTAAAAGCGATCGCACCCCCTCAACCTCCCCAAAAGCGATCGCACCCCCTCAACCTCCCAATACCCTTTTTTAACGAACCACAGAGACACAGAGAATACAGAGTAAGAGCGATCGCACCCCTTCAACTCCCCAACATCCTTTTTAACGAACCACGAAGACGCGAAGAGCGCGAAGGTAAGAAAGAAGAGAAGAACTAAAAGTATTATTCCGTTAGTTTAGTAGTAATTGATTTACCAATATAATGAAAGTAGTCACTGGTTACACCAAAAGCTACAGAATGTTTAGCCATCACAAATACAGTTTGATTATTTTTACCAATAAAGAAATAGTGTTTTTTTGAATCTTCTGTTTTTGCAACCTCAATTTTTGTAAACTCAACATTTGCTATTTTTCGCCAAGAATCTTCATATTTCATACCGTAAAAAACAACGGCTTTAGGTTTATGTTCTTTGATTCTTTGACTAATATGGTTAATTCGGTTCTCAATACAATAATTTCTATAAGTTTCTCTATCAGATAAAAAAGGAAGTTGAGAATGTTTAGCATATATCCAATTATCAATAGATGGTGAAGGTAAAGGCAATAATTCTAACAAACAAGTTTCCTTATCTTTTCTACCTAATTCGTATAATTGATATTTACGAACATCGTCTACATCAATATTATCTTGTCCATTAGCACTTAATGTAATACGAATTAATCCCTTCCATGTATTTTGTATTTTCCCATCCCACCATCCCATAGGTTCATGGTATTCCGCTACATCATCTATTTCTTTTTTACCTCTTTCTTCCCATGTATTGACTCTCAAGTTAATGTTTTCTAAATCTTCTCCTCCTGCTTCTTCCATACCAATAAACCAATATTTTCCTTCATAATTACCATATCCATAAAATGTCTCAATTCTCTTTTCTAAAATCTCATCATTTAAAAATAGTTGACTGTTCATAATTATGTGATACTGCTTAGATAATACTACTTGACAAGTAACAATAATTTTAGTACAAATTTTCTAATGAGTCAAATATGTAAAAAATGAAATTAAGACAAGTAGCAAGCGGATGGGAATTTGAAAGCGAAAAAGATTTAGAAGATTTGGTTTGGAACAACTTAGAAAAGCTATTTGGATATAAACCTTTAAAGCGACAGTATCAAGTCAGTGGACAATATTGTGATATTTTAGCTTTTGGTAAAAATCAAGAACTTGTAATAATAGAGTTAAAAAACTCTGAAGATAGATATATTGTACAGCAACTTACTCGTTATTGTGATGCTCTTCTGGATGAAAAACCTTTTCCTAAATACATCAACTTTCAAGTTCCTATAGTTTTAATTGCGGTTACTCCAAATTTTCATAGAGATAACTATATTGATAGAAAATATCATCAATTAAAATTTAATTTTTTGCAGTTTAAAATTATGTATCATGATCAAAAATTTAGTCTAAATCTAATTAATGTAGATAGCAGTCTCAACTGGAAATTAGATTTTGATTATTTACCAGAAAATCATGTAAATAAAAATATTTCTAGTCCTCATAAACGATTTTATCAATTAATTGAAAAATGTATCCCTCAACAACGATCTAAACTTTTCAAATTTCGAGAAACAATTTTACAATTTGATGATCGTATGCAAGAAATAGCCCAAGATGGTGGTATTTATTATGGTAACGCGAAAACTAAACATTGTGCTGAATTAAGGCTAAACAGTAAAAGAGAACTTGTACTTTTTTTGTGGCTACCTCGTAATTTTTATAGTGGTTCACAAGCAAATAGTACAAGAATGAGAATTTGGACAGATTGGAAAAATGCAGCTATAGTTAGACCTGCTGCTAAAGGACTAGGTAGAATAACTTCATATGATATTGAATTTGCAAAACGAAATTCTAAAAATCAGAGTTTAGATATATTTCTTTATCATGCTTTAAATAAGTGGTTTGAAAGAATTTAATCTTACTTCTTCTTTGCGTCTTTGCTCCTTAGCGTCTTTGCGCGAAACAAACCTCTCTGCGCCTCTGCGTGAGAAAAAAAGGGCATAGTCAAAAACTACACCCTTACCCATAAACTAAAGTTGCTTCACCTCACTCACCAACTTAGCCACCATATCCTTAGCACTACCAAACAACATAGTAGTCTTAGCCTTATAAAACAACTCATTATCAACACCAGCAAAACCAGCACTCATACCGCGCTTAATCACAATAGTCTGCTTTGCGCGATCAACCTCCAAAATCGGCATCCCATAAATAGGACTATTCACATCACTACGCGCCGCCGGATTGACCACATCATTAGCACCAATCACCAACGCCACATCAGCCTGTTCAAACTGGGGATTAATATCCTCCATATCATACAACTGCGTATAGGACACATTAGCTTCCGCCAATAATACATTCATGTGACCCGGCATTCTCCCAGCCACCGGATGTATCGCATATTTCACATCCACACCCATGCGTTCTAATTGATCTGCCAACTCGCGGACGCTATGCTGTGCTTGAGCAACCGCCATACCGTATCCTGGGACAATCACCACAGAACGGGCATAACCCAACATCATCGCCCCTTCCTCAGCATCAATACTGCGAACAGGTTGATCACTAGCACCAGCAGCCGCACCACCACTAGAAGTAGAGACAGAACCAAAAGCACTAAATAAGACACTGAACAAAGAACGGTTCATAGCCTTACACATAATTTCGGTCAGGATTAAACCAGAAGCCCCCACCAAAGCCCCGGCGATGATTAACATATTGTTCATCACCACAAACCCAGCCGCAGCCGCAGCCACACCAGAGAGGGAGTTTAACAGGGATATGACAACGGGCATATCACCCCCACCAATGGGGAGGACGAACATCAAACCCAACACCAAAGAAACAGCCACCACAGCTAAAAATACGGGGAGGCTATCTGGTGTCCTAATTAAATAGGCACTTCCAGCTAAATAAGAACCCAAAAGCAAGAGGTTAAAAGGTTGCTGCAAAGGAAAGGTAATAGGAGTACCGCTAATTAAACCTTGCAATTTGGCAAAAGCGAGAAAACTACCCGTTAATGTCACACCACCAATTAACACATCCAATAACATGGAAATGTTGACATCGAGGGGGATAGGTTGTGAACTATCTAACAATCGCCAAAATTCCGCCACAGCGATAAGTGCGGAAGAAGCACCACCCAAACCGTTGAGTAAACCCACCATTTGGGGCATTTGCGTCATTTCCACCTTGTAAGCAATAACAGCGCCAATTACCGAACCAATGGCCAAGCCTAGCAAAATCATCTCGTAATTTAATACGTGCTGATCTAGCATTGTGGCGACAATTGCCAATAACATTCCCACCGCAGCGATAAGATTACCGTTTCTTGCACTAGCAGGAGAACCGAGTTTTTTCAAACCGAGAATAAATAATGATGCAGCGACTAAGTAAGTTAGCTGAATCCCAGTTGGTAAAAAGTCGCTCATGCTTTAACTTCCTTTTTTTTAAACATTTGCAGCATTCTGTCAGTTACTAAAAAACCGCCGACAACGTTCACCATTGCCAAAATTACGGCGATTAAACCGAGAATTACTGATAAATTCGTGTTTCTTTCCCCCGCAGCCAGGATTGCACCAATTACGGAAATCCCGGAAATGGCGTTTGAACCGGACATTAACGGCGTGTGTAATGTGGGGGGAATTTTGTTGATGACTTCAAAGCCGATAAAGGAGGCTAAGACGAGTACAAATAAGGCTGGAATTAATGCTGATGTCATGTTAATTTTGGATTGAAGAATAAGGCTCACGCAAAGGCGCAAAGGCGCAAAGTTTAAGATTAATTTATTAGTCCGCGAAGGCGGACTTTGCCTGTGTAGCCGCGAATTATATTCGCATGGGCTTTGTTGGTATTAACTAAACCACTACCGTCTGCAAAGCATCCTTTACTCGTTGGTTTCTAATTTCTCCACCATAAGTCACACAAGCAGCGTCAACGATATCGTCACCGAAGTTGATTTCTAACGCTTTGTCTTTAATCAACAGTTGCATTAATGAGGTGACGTTTTTTGCATACAGTTGACTAGCGTGTACTGGCATTGATGAGGGTAAATTAATTGGTCCGATAATTGTTACGCCGTTCCAAACAATATCTTTACCTGCTTCTGTACAAGCGCAGTTTCCACCTTGTTCTGCGGCTAAGTCTACTATTACTGAACCGGGTTTCATTTGTGCCACCATTTCTTCTGTTACCAGTCTGGGGGCTTGTCTTCCTGGTACTTGGGCGGTGGTAATGACGATATCAGAATTTTTGACGTGGTGGGCGACTACTTCCTGGGTGCGTTGTTTACTGGCTTCGGAGATTTCTTAGGCGTAACCACCCGCTGCAACGGTTTCTTCTTCGAGTTTGACTTCGACGAATTTCGCCCCTAAGCTTTGGACTTCTTCTTTAACGGCTGGGCGGATATCAAAGGCTTCTACTACTGCTCCTAGTCTACGGGCGGTAGCGATCGCTTGCAATCCTGCCACACCTGCACCCATAATAAATACTTTGGCGGGAGGAATTGTCCCCGCCGCGGTGGTTAACATGGGGAAATATTTCGGTAATGCCGCCGCCGCAATCAATACGGCTTTATAGCCCGCCAGTGAGGCTTGGGAAGACAAGGCATCCATGCTTTGCGCTCTGGTGGTACGGGGGATTAATTCCATACTCAAAGCTGTAATTTGCCGATTTGCTAATTGTTGGGCTATTACGGGATTTCCCAGGGGATTAAGGAAGCTAATTAATACAGATCCTGATTTAAGTAATTCAATTTCTGTCCGGCCATCTTCTCTGGTTTGCGGTGGGCTAACTTTGAGTAAAATATCTGCTTCACTCCATAATTGAGCAGAATCGCTGATAATTTTTGCCCCTGCTGCTTCATAGTCAGCATCACTGAAAAATGCTTTTTCTCCCGCACCAGCTTCTACAAAAACTTCTAACCCTTGTTTGACTAATTTGGCTACGGTGTCAGGGATTAAAGCTACACGCCGTTCACAAACTTCTATTTCTTTCGCCACTGCTATTTTCATGCCATCTCCTGAATATAAATACTTAACATCACCCGTTAACTCTTAATACTTTTTATGTCAAATTAGTATCATGAAGCTGATGGGATGATTAACCCTGAATTACCTTTGTAGATAAAACTTGCAAATTTTGTTTTTGCTATCTTCGTTCTTTAGTTACAACCTCAACTTGACAGTATGCAGATATCATCCTTACAAAATAGTTACAAGTAAAATTAGTTATTGCACATCCTATGCCCATCCCCAGATTTTGTATATTGTTCTTCAGATTATTTTATATTTTGCAAAAATCTCACTCTTGATTTTTGGGGCAATATTAAATTTTTAATCCCTTAATTTCTCTATAAATATTGATAATTAGACACAAAAACCATTTTTTGTATAATAAACTTAACAATAACTTCTACAAACGGCTTATAGAACTCATATTTAATTTTTTTGATTTTTGTTGGCATAACCTGACTTTTACACTGAGAGTTTCTGCTACAATATCATGTTCTAAAATCTTATCGCTTCTTACCTGTCTTTTATCGAATTTTTGCTTATGGCACTTTTACTTCGTAAATTACGTCGGTTGTCAAGCATATAGTAGTAAAGTTTAGTTACAAATACTAACGCTGAGTTAAAAACTATCAAGGAAACCTAATTTATGAAACGCCTACTTTCTGCTTTAGCCGTTACTAGCTGTTTATTAACAAGTTTTTCGGCTACAACTTGGGCGCAGAGCTTACCTGGTTTGACACTTTTTAGCGGTGTTAAAGGCGAAAATCAATTGCCCTATCGGTTAGATTTTGGCGGACAAACTAATAGCACTGATCGTTATATACTCAGAATTCCCGCCCAAAAAATGAAATTGGCAGTTGCTCAATTTGCCATTACTTATCCTAATTATTACAAAGGAACTTTCGATACCAAAGACATTGAAGTCAAAGTTAAAGGTAAAAAAGTTCCCCTATCTGAAGTCAAATGGGATAAGGAAGGTGGGGTGATTCAAATATTTCCCGAAGAACCAGTTCCAGCCGGTCAAAAAGTAGAGTTAGTCTTATCTAACGTTCAAAATCCGTCGTTTGGGGGAGTTTACTATTTCAGATGTCAGGTTCTTTCCCCTGGTGAAGTGCCATTACTACGTTATCTTGGTACATGGATTATCAGTGTTACGTAAGAAGGGAACAGGGAACAGGGAATAGGGAATAGGAAATTAGGAAGAATTAATCAACTCTTGGCCTTCTTCTACTGAGAACTGACAACTCCATCCAGAAATATGTTTTTATTGCCTGTAAAGTGGTAAAATATCAGATTGTGACTTTTTATGAAAATCGCCTAATAGGAGAACGGTATGCAAAGGACACTGGGCGGCACTTGCCGTAAGAGAAAAAGAACATCAGGATTTCGTGCCAGAATGCGGACACCGGACGGCAGAAACGTGATTAGTGCTAGAAGAAGAAAAGGGCGGCATCGTCTGAGTGTTTAGGTAAAATTCAACAATTAAGAACTGTTGTGGCTTTGCCCAAAGCATATCGTCTCAAATCCCGTCAGGATTTTCAGGCAGTTTTCCGGGAAGGAATTCGGCGACATAGTTCTCATTTTACTTTGAGAGCTTTAAAACCTGCTTTTTCGACAGAACCTTCTTTGGATACTGCCCCCACGGCCACGAAAATTGGTATTGCCATTAGTACAAAAGTTAGTAAACGCGCCGTTGTTCGCAACAAAATCAAAAGACAAATAACAGCAGCATTACATCAATTGTTGCCTAAATTAGTCCCAGGATGGCGGCTAGTATTAATTGTGAAACCAACAACAGTAGAATCTGAGTGCGAAACTCAGAAATTTCTGCAAGAATTAGAGCAGTTGTTGGCACAAACTGAGGTATTAAATGGGCATTCGTGAAGAAGTTTTTTATGAGGGTGGTCCCCACATTGGGGATTTGATTCTCAACCTATTAATTGGGCTAACAGTGGTTGGTATTCCCTTAGCTGTTGGGGCAATAGTTAGGGCTATATGGCTGCGCTTCCGCATCACAGATCGAAGGATATGTGTAACTGGCGGTTGGATGGGACGCGATCGCTATGATGTAATCTATTCAGAAGTGGTAAAAGTTGTCAAAGTTCCCCGTGCCATCGGCCTATGGGGAGATATGGCAATCACTCTCAAAAATGGTACTCTCATAGAGATGCGGGCTGTTCCTAATTTTCGGGAAGTCTATGACTACATTAATGAAAAAGTTGCTGCTAAAAATCCCCAATATAGCAGTCCTAAATAAGTCACTCGATTTTGGATTTGGGATTTACGATTTTGGATTGACTCCACCCTAAAGTGTAGAAGCTCGAAAATTTTAGATTTGGGATTTACGTTAGCGAAGCGTACGCAGCGCAGCGAGTATTTTTCCGTCCTTCAGGACGGGGCTTGTACCAAATTTTTTTAATCTAAAATCTAAAATCTAAAATTACCAGTCATTTTTCCAGAGCGTTAACATTCACCTTTTTAGTTAATGTGCGGCTATCCTGAACTTCTGTAGCTTGGGGATAGTCAAAGCAATGCTTAACAAAAACCTCTACAATATAGAGCAAAAGCTTGGAAAAGAACCACCTCTAGTCAGAGGATAGGCTCAACCAAGCATCTCACTCCTCACCGGGGTGGGAGTGTCAAAGTACCGCAGGTTGAATTCACAAATAATGGATTTTGGTATCGGGTTTCTCTCGAACAACGTGATGTTGCCAATCATAGACCTTTTCTATGGTTTTGTCCCTAGCTATGGGTTGGCGATAGTAGCCTTAACATTGATTATCCGCTTTGCACTCTATCCTCTGAGTGCCGGTTCTATCCGTAGTATGCGACGGATGAAAGTCGTGCAGCCCCTAATGCAAAAGCGCATGGCAGAAATCAAAGAACGCTATAAAGACGATCAGCAAAAGCAACAAGAAGAAATGCTCAAGGTCCAAAATGAATTTGGTAATCCTTTAGCAGGATGTCTCCCTCTACTTTTGCAGATGCCAGTATTACTAGCACTGTTTGCCACTTTGCGGGGTTCGCCTTTTTCCGGCGTTAACTATTCCGTTAATCTGCAAATCTTCCCTGAAGAACAAATTGAGCGCATTCAACCCCAAGCCTTTGCCACTTCTCCGCAAAATATTTATATTGCTGATGGAGAACATACTCCCATTTCTGCCATCTTACCAGGCGGTAATAAGTTAACAGTGGGAGAAAAGACTAAGATTCAATATCAAACGGTGGAAGGTAAACCATTTGATTTGCTCTTAGCAGAACACCCTGAAACTAAGTTAACACCTGACTGGAAAATCACTAAAGGTGAAGAAAGGGTTAAAATTGATGCCGAAGGCAATATAGAGGCTTTAGAACCCGGAGATGTGACCATTCAAGGCACAATTCCCGGACTAGCAGCAGAGAAAGGATTTCTCTTTATTGATGCTTTGGGTCGAGTCGGTGCTATTGATGCCGATAACACAGTCCATTGGGACATTGTGGGGATGATTGTCTTCTTTGGTATCAGCCTTTATGTGAGCCAAATGCTGTCTGGGCAAAATTCTAGCGGTGGCAACCCTCAGCAAGATACAGTAAATAAAATTACCCCTGTGCTGTTTTCTGGGATGTTCTTATTCTTTCCGTTACCGGCTGGGGTACTCATGTATATGGTAATTGGTAACGTTTTCCAAACCGTCCAAACCTATATTCTCTCCCGTGAACCTCTACCAGAAGAAATTCAAAAAATCGTAGACTTACAGGAGAAAGAAGCCCAAACTATCGAAGTAAAAGCGTTGCCATTTGAACCCAAAAGTTCTAAGAAAAAGGCTAATGGTTGATTATGAGCGACATTTCTATGCAAAGTAGTGAACAATGGTTGCAGAATTTGCTACTTCTGACTGGTGTATCTACTCAAGTACGGGCTAATTTAGAAAGTACCCCATCTTCTGAGCAAGATGTACCAGCAGGAGAAAGCTACTGGTTGACAATAGAGCAAACTAATTTAACATCAGAACAAATTAGGATTTTAATTGGTGCTGGTGGTTCGGTGATAGATGGAATTCAGTATCTAGCAAATTCCATTCTCAACTTGAATCAACCAGAAGAAAATCAGATAGCCTACACAATTGAATTGAGTGGTTATCGTGCCAGACGAGAATCTGAAATCCGGACTCTAGCAGAAAATGCTGCCGCAGAAGTCCGTTTTTCTGGCAGAGAGGTAGAACTTCAATCTCTCAGTTCTTTAGAACGCCGACAAATCCACACGTTGTTGCAGGAATTTTCTGATTTAGAAACCTTCAGTCGTGGTAAAGAACCCTATCGTCATTTAGTTGTTCGTCAAGCTGTCACACCATAATTAGGGAATAGGGAATAGGTGATGATTTTATCAATCACCATTTACCCATTACCCAGGATTAATTTTTTTGTAAGGGTATTT
>JANMGZ010000552.1:0-9516 GCA_031374905.1 Dolichospermum sp. OTE_70_metabat_362_sub | reverse complement strand
AGTAATTTTACTAAAAGTAATTTTAGAGGAGCTAAGTTCAAAAAAGCGAATCTCAGTGGAGCTAATTTTAACGAAGCTATTTTGGGTTGTGTTGGATACTTTTTAAGTTACGACTCCTTTGGAGAACCTAGTAACAATGTTAGTTTTGAGGAAGCAGATATTAGTGGAGCTAACCTTAGTTGTACAGACCTTAGTGCAGCGAATTTTCAAAAAGCAATCCTTAATCACATAAACCTTAGAAAATCTAAAATTGATAAATTTACAAATTTAGGCCGTAAATGGCAGCTAATTTGGACGCTTCAAAATCACGGTGCTGAAAGCAAAAACTTGGAAAATGCAGACCTCAGCTACGCGGATTTGCATGGGGTCAACTTTACTGAAGCAAACCTCAAGGCAGTCAAAGCTTTAGATACAAACTTTTTTAACGCAACGCTAACTGGAGCTTGTATTGAAGATTGGAGTATTAACGCTAGAACAAACTTTGAAAATATAAAGTGTGATTACGTCTTTATGAAGGCGGTATACAAAGATGGTGAAGTAGTCTACGAAGACCGTCGCCCATCTAATCCTGATACTTTTTTTCAAGCTAGAGACTTTGAAAAGCTTGTCCAGCAAGCTGTCACTACTGTAGACCTTATCTTTAGTGAGGGTATCAACTGGAGGGCATTTCTGGCTTCATTTCAAAGCCTTCAAAGTGAGACAGGAGAAGAATTAAGTATTCGTGCTATTGAAGCAAGTACCAATAACTCATATATTATCAAGCTTGATGTGTCTGCTGATGCTAATAAAGCACAAATTGAGAAAGAAGTGTATGCACGGTATGAATTAGAATTAAAATATTTACAGGGTCGTGTCTATGAAATGAATAGACAACTTGAGGCACAGCGTTCATTAATGTTGGATATAGTAAAAACTATGGCAGAGAAAGAAACAACCAAAGAAGAGTATAACTTCTACAATCAGAATGCTCAAGTTGGAAATCAGGCAGGTAAGTTGCAAGATAGCGCCCGTCAAAATTCAACCTTGCATAACTATGCACCTGAGCAGAAGCAAGATATTGTTGAAGCCGCAGCCGAAATTCAAAAGTTGCTAGATCAACTTTCGCAAACTTATCCCACCACAACAGTTTATGAGAAATCTATTCTTGCGACGAAAGCTGTAGATGAAATTGAGAAAAAACCAGAAGTTAAGGAAAAACTTGTGAAAGCACTCAAGGCAGGTAGTGCTGCTGCTTTGATTGAGCTTATAGATAATCCCGTAGTTAATATTCTTACCCCCATGCTTGAAGCATTGCTAGAGTAGCTCATGAACATACTAGCGGTAAAAGTTAGAACACTATTGGCGAATGTGTTACAAAGCTTTAAAAGTTTTGTATTATACTCACGCTGTATTGCTGTTAATGTCAATTGACTTTGAAACCTAAATATTAATTATTTTTGAATTAGTCCACGTTATTACCCCTCTTCTTTCACTCTCCGAAAAGTCTTACGTATAGAAATAAGTATAGAAGTAAAACAAATTTACTATTATAACCATAACTTATCAAAAAGCCCAAAACCCTGATTCTGTCGTGGGGCGAATGATAAGTTGAAGAAAAATGCTGCCTTAGCTGTTGTCACTCATCACGTGCCTTAACCAATGACAACTTACCTTCTCAGATAGCCCCGCCCGTTGAGCCGCATCCTTAATTGTAGCAACCTGCAATACTAATCGCTCAAACCTGCAATCAAGACATTTTCAAACCAGAATTACTTGCAACTATAATTCTGCTTCAGCCAGGATTATTTGCAACTAACCTGCAATCATCGGTTTGAGCCAGGATTATCTGCAACTATAAAAGTAAAAAAAACGAATGTTTTCTTTACTGCCACACTGGTAAGGCTTAGAGAACCTAAAACCGTTGGTTTTTCAGTTAAAAAACTTGGGTCTTGAATTCAAAGTTAATCTATCAAATTCTCTAATGAGTTTTTTAACAAACCTCTGTCAATACTGAAAACTCAGTTCTGGCAAAGCGTTGAGTCTATTTGCAAATAATCCTGGCTGAAAACAACGATGATTGCAGGTTTAGGGATTTATAATTGCAGGTCGCTACAATTATCATCTGATGTCCTGAGAACTTTAACCAATGTTCATAATTATCTTTTTACACATCAGTCACATATCAACTATCAGCGTTATAAGGAACTAGGTTTACCTTTAGGTAGCGGTATGGTGGAAAGTGCTTGTAAGTGGTTAATTCAGCAACATTTTAAAGGCGTTGGTATGCGTTGGAGCGAACCTGGTTTTAACCATTTGTTACATCTACGATTGGCTTGGGTTAATGGTCGCTTTGACGAGCTGTTTTCTCCTGTTTTTTCCGCATCCCCCAAGCCTTAGATGCGCCCGAAATGAACCACGAAGGACGCAAAGAGCGCGAAGGAAGAAGGAAGAAGGAAGAAGGAAAATTTATTTACCCGTCAATTAGTTCTTGACAGACCACTAGACTAACCCCTAATGGCAATGATAGCCACCGGTTCGTCTATTGTAGTGACATCCATTACTATCAGTCCTTCCAGAATGAGAAAAAGACGGGGCAATTGTAGAACCTATTAATAATAATGCCAATGGTAAAGCTAACGGTAAAAAAACAATTTTTTTCATTACATATTTCCAAGAAACTTTTTCATATATACCACCATGCTCCGTGTGAACGCAATTGGTATTGGCGGTAAATCTAGCGATCGTGTTACCAAGAGCAAAATAGACTGAAAGTATAAGGCGATATTTGTACCAAATACATCACCTGTGCCATACATAGTCCAAAAAGCAGGATGAGATTTACATACTCAAATAAGTTACTCAATTTTTATATCTTCAGATTTATAAATTTTTAGATTGAATTGTCCATTAATGTAGAGTGGTTTAATTCCTACTACTCGTATCGTTCTTCCTAATAAGCCCTGTGGTGGAGGCGCATTAGGAATTTGATTTAAAAGAGTAGGTGTCAGCATAATTGAGTAAGTTTGCCCATCTTGGGCAAGCAAGTTTAAAACGATTTTGTTATTGACGCTGTTATATCCCTTGACTTTCCCAACTATAACAGGCTGATTTGGAGGGTTAATTGTAATATCAGGTGGCGATTTGATTTTAGGCATTAATAACAAAAAACCTAAACCTGCTAGAAATATGCAACTCAAAAAAAAACACCCATACCAAATTTTAGGAGATAGAGGCAGGGATATATCTGATGATTTTAAAGCTTTTAGAACCTGTGTAGCTTTTTGATAGCGCTTTGCAGGTACTAACGGTAACATTTTATCAATAACTTGTGCAAGTTTTTTATCACTCACCCTACACTCTAATCGCCAGTTCCATTCTTTTTTTTGATGGTCAAAGAGGGGGTGATCCGTCATACTAAAGGGCATAATCCCTTTCAAAAGATGAATTGCCGTAACGCCCAAGGCATAAATATCACTGAACATACCAACCGGGTAACCGGATAATTGTTCTGGAGGAGCATAGATTGGCGTTCCTACTATTGTTGGTATTTGATTTATAGTAGCAGATTGTTGGTGCTTAGATACTCCAAAATCAATCAATACAAAAGAACCATCTTGTCTTTGAATGATATTTTCTGGTTTAATATCTCGGTGAATTACCTGTCTCTCATGAATAAATTCTAGGATTTTCAGCAACTGACAGAGAAAAATTCGTACATCCTCCTCACTCCAAGAGCCTTTTTTATTAGTTATTTGAAGTAAGTTATCCCCATCAATAAATTCTTGAACTAAATAAAAATGCTGATTCTGTTCAAAAAAAGCAAGTAAGCGCGGTATTTGAGGGTGGTTCCCTAAATTATTTAACTGTTCCGCTTCTCTCTTAAATAACTCTAGACACTTTTCTCTAATCTCTGTCTCCTGTTGAATAGGTAAAAATTGTTTAATAACACAACGGTTATTTAAGTTATCCTTATCCAAAGCTTCAAAGGTACGTCCAAAACCTCCTTGTCCAAGAAGGCGAATTGGGTGATATCTTTCCTTGAGAAGTAGAGAATATCCACAATAAATACAATTATGCGTTTCCGGCGAGTTTAGGCGGTCACATTGCGGATTCAAACAGAGGATAGGCTTTTCAGGGAATACTAGAGATTTCATGATTACTCAATCTAGAATTATTAACTGTTCTGGCTTTGTAATCGACAACAATAAAGAACCATCACTGCGTTTTTTAGGTTCTGCATTTATTTGTACCTTGCGGTTATTAATTTCCACTGCACTATTAATTCCAGGAATTTGATTGATAATGGTTTGCTGAATTTCAAGACGATAAATTTTTTTATTAGAACTTACTAAAGTGAACCAGATAACTTTTTCATTTGGTAGTGTCCAACCATTTATTACGCCTGTAACATTATTGGAAGATACTTGCTTTACTGGTGCATCAATAGTTGAACAGAATAAAGGAACAGGATTTTTTCTAAAGTCAGAGCAGGATAAAATTTGCTCAGTCCGCCTCACAATTTGCAAAAAAGTATTGTAGTCAGGTTCTTCTGATACACCATAATTTGATTTTTTCTGTACTTCTTTCGGGGCATTCAAAAGTAACTTTTTCAGAGTTTCACGATCTACAATAGAAAGATCAGGTGATATGTAAACCCCAGAACTAGGAATGTTCTTACTCTGGTGGATAATACGAATTTCTGGATCTTTGGGATTAACTGTATCTCCAATCGCTCCCGCCCCAACATCAACCTGTCCATCTTTTACCATTTTCATAATCACCGCCCCTCGGTGTCCTAAATTATTAGAACCCATATCTATCGTTAATATTTTTCCATACAAGTCATACACAGGCATATAAAAACTGGATGCGGAATTAAAAGCACCAAGGGCAATGGTCGTCTTTGGTGTTAAATCTCTTAATGACTGAAAAGAACTGTCTGCACGGACATAAATACCAGACTGATAAAAAGGTGGATTATTGGGAAATAGCCGCGCTGCAAAACTATACTGATTATCTTTAGCCACTACAGAAAGCATCGGCGACAAAGTAAAAGCGATATCCCATTCTTTTTTAATCAGAAGATTTTTAGCTTCTTTATAAGAGAGGTCTTTATTTCCACTAATT
Source organism: Dolichospermum sp. OTE_70_metabat_362_sub (assembly GCA_031374905.1). Classification (GTDB taxonomy): domain Bacteria; phylum Cyanobacteriota; class Cyanobacteriia; order Cyanobacteriales; family Nostocaceae; genus Dolichospermum. Next base: position 4,410 of record JANMGZ010000552.1, on the reverse strand, counting down.
TTTATATCAATAGGTTTCTTCAACAAGAAATCTATAAAGTTATTGGGTCTAATTTCTTGTTGTAAATATTTAACAAGCGGTTCTTGATATTTTATTTCGCCTAAAGTACCAATAATTAATGATGCTTTGTTTATTTTGGGCTTTTGAGAATATTGATAAAAAGAAATTCCTCCTAATATGGGCAATATAGCAATACTTGCAGAAATTATTAATATTCGTTTTTTCATATAAAAAGCAGTAATTTAATTTTCAAACATTTAGTATATATCCCTCTTTCATCATTATTGGATAAATTGATGAATTTTCAAAGGTACAGCCAGTAAATCTCAAAACCTCTAGTGGCGGGACTTTCTAGCCCTTGATTGTATTGTATCAGACTGAGAATCGCTATATTTGAAGTCATTTATATTTTTATTATCAAATTTACTACTTTTTAAAGTTTATACCAAATAGCCTTTTTTATATCAAATTAGAATTTTAGTAAATCGCAAACTTTCAGAAACCTAGGTAAAACTAGGGTTTCAGTCCTGCTGAAAAAGAAGTCTAAGAGAACTCCACAAAAAAAATGATCCAATTTCACCAAATTAAAACGACTGTTCCTCCCCCTGCTCCCTGCCTGACAGGTGTAGGTTTTTTACAATTGGGTTTTATGCTGGACTTGGAAGACAAGGAAGGAAAGTAGACAAGGAGGATTTTATACAAAAAATACTCGGTTTATGGGTTGTTTTGTTACCAATCATACATTCCTTGTCCGTTTTCCTCCCTTGTCACCTTGTCTGCCTTGTCCCCCAAGTCTTGTTCTCAAGACAATGTAAAAAACCTACACTTGTCAGCTGCTCCCTGCCCCCTGCCTTCATAACGACAGGATATTTTTTTATTTGGAAGTCTCTAACGCTCCTCTTTTTCTTGATATGCTTCTTAATTTTGTTTACAGAATGACTCGATAACTAGACAAGACAAGCTTGATATTAAATTTGTACCCATTCCCTAGCCACTTTTAACGCCGCGTCTGCTGTGTAAAAAATCCCCTTCTTACCATAAATCCAACCATCGGAGCTAATTATCCTAAATTCCCAAGCATGAGCCGCAGTGTAGAAAACCACCAAGATTTGGTCATTGGTAAAAATTAGTGTCTCTATTTTTACGTTTGATGTCATTGGGTATAAATATCTGTCATCACTCATGGTAATCTATTATTACGTCTGCTATCCTAACTATACACGATACTTTAGGTAATAAATGATACTTAAATATTTTACTCTGACTGCGGTTTTGCTATTGATTCAAGTTGGTTCTGTTTATGCTAACAATACTAAACTCTTCACCGGAACTGTTATCTCAGTAGGGGATGGTGACACCATAAAAGCCAACTTTGGGAGTAAGAAAGTCACTATTCGATTGGCTTGTATAGATGCACCTGAGATGAAACAAACACCTTGGGGTAAACAATCAGCAGATAGACTTAAAGAACTATTACCAATAGGTCAAGATATTAAACTCAGGATTGTGAACAAAGACCGTTATAAAAGACTTGTGGGAGAAATTTATATTGGCAATCGCTCTATTAATTTAACTATGGTTCAAGAGGGTAAAGCCGTTGTTTATAAAGAATATTTATCAGGTTGTATTGATACTAGAGATAAGTTTTTGGAGTTAGAACTTAACGCTAAAACAAATAAACTAGGATTCTGGAATCAACGCAATCCCGTTATGCCTTGGGATTTTAGAAAATCAAAAAAAGCTGTATCTACACCGGTTAAACAGTCTACACAAAAGCAGTGTGACCCGTCATATCCTGATTTTTGTTTACCGCCAAACTCTCCTGATTTAAACTGTGGTGATATCCCTTACAGAAGATTTACAGTAAAACAACCCGATCCTCATGGATTTGATAGAGATAACGACGGTATAGGCTGTGAACGAAATTAACTACAATCTAAAGTTTTAGGATTAGCGATACCTAGGGTCAGCGAAACTAGCGCAGAAAAAATTCTTAAACACAATATCTAAATCAAAAACCACTATCCACAAAACTTAAATGTCTAAGCTATCCTCTCAATTCTTTAGTAGTATTGCAATAGTACCAATGCTACTATTGTCACAATTACAGAAAGATACACCAGATAATATTACCAGTAAACAACTAAATCAACAAGGAACGTTAGCAATTAATTGGGTGCAACAATCTGGAGAATATAGGGCGTTGACTTATCAAGCATTCAATTTAGCTACACTAACTTTTGATGCTGCTAAATCAAAAAAAATTGCCCGTCCAGCTATTATCATTGATATTGACGAGACAGTTCTTGATAATAGTCCCTATCAAGCGGGTTTATTAGACAGTAATAAGGGTTTTGAATCTACTACTTGGAATCAATGGATTAAAGCAGAAAAAGCCAAATCTGTACCGGGAGCAGTTGAATTTGTTAATTATGTGAATAAGAATGGAGGTAAAGTATTTTTCGTTTCTAATCGAGATAGAAACAGTGTAAAAAATTCTAAAAATCATGATTTAGAAACAGCTACTATCAATAATTTAAAAGCAGTGGGATTTACAGGAGTCAATGAACAGACAGTATTATTAAAAGGAGAATTTACCAAAATAATTAATGGTAAAGAAAATAACTCTAAACAATGGCGAGTAGACGCTGTTAAAAATGGCAGTGCTGATAAAACTAAATATACCGTAATTGCTTTGATTGGGGATAACCTTAATGACTTTGATGAAACAGCAGGTAATAATAACCAACAACGTCGGGATTATGTAGACAAAAACCGTAATTTTTACGGTATGTTTAATACCACCAATAAAGGAATAATTCAACCTGCTTATATTGCTATACCTAATCCTATGTATGGAAACTGGGAAACAGGAATGTATAACCCCAAGGCATTTAATAAACAAAGTTCTTTTGATATGACTCCTGGTGAAAGAAATCAACAACGCAAGGAATCTTTAAATCGCTGGTTGCCGAAGTAATATGAGAGTCTTATAGTAATGAAAAGGGTTACTTATTAGTTACTATAATTTTGACTTTAACTTTGATGAAAAAATTGCTGAAATTCACTGATTGTTTAAGATTATCATGTATAAATTTTTTAAAAATTCGACTATATTAAGATTTGCACTTATTCATACAATTGCTTATATTTTATCTCTTCTAGGATGTTTTTTGACATATATGGGATACTGGCGCACTATTTTTGTAGTTCAAACAGTAGATTTTAATATTTTATCTCATACAATGCCGCTAAAATTGTCAAGTCTATTGTTGCAAAAATCAGATGAAGAATTAAAGAAAACTATTAATAGTAATTATGGTCTTTTTAGAATTGTAGTAACTGATTGTAATGTTACTATTCAAGATTGTCCCAACGAAAAAATACTATATTATTCTAGTCGTTCTTTTGAAAAAAAACCAGAAACTCATATATTACAAAATCACCCTTATGATTTATTAAAAGATCCACCACCTATATTTACTGAGTCAAAATATCCAAAGCTTTTTTTAGATAAAAGAGAAAAAACTGGTAAAAATAATCTAGGAAATATTATTGGAAGAGTTTATTATATTCGTGGAAAACAACCAACTTTTCAAGATGAGTACATTCAATTTATAAAAAATCCAATCAGGCTAGGATTTAGAGCTACCAATTATTTTCAAACAACAATTTTATTTTTAATGCTCGGCTTTTCGATATGGCTTATACTAGAATATCAAATTAAAAAATCTCAACGAGAAATTAAATATGAAAAACAAAAATATCAATTTTTAAAAGCCCAGATAGAATTAGACAGAATAAACACACTTAACGAAACTTTCTCATATGTTATAGAAACTGAATTTTCTTCTACAGTTTCCAATAATCTTCAAAAGCTTGATGGCACAATTAAAGCTATTATTGGTATAATCTCTAGATTAAAAACAGATACAAATAATATTATACATGATATTCAAAAAGCTCCCTTGCTGTTAGAAACAGATAATTTAAATATTTTTCTAGATTTTATGGGGTTAAATGAGGAAAATGTAAATATTTTAGATCCAAATTTACTAAATTTATTAATAGAAGTATATGAATCATTTAAGGTAATTAGTCAAGTTGTAGAAGAACTAAGAGAAGTTACTGATTTGGAAGAGGGAACTATGGTTATTCAAGAAGAATTGCAGAAATTAAAAGATAATCTACCTCCACCAATTACAAAACGAACACATATAGAATTTGAATTAATAGAAGACCCTCTAAGAATAAAATGTAATCCTTGGCGATTTCGTAGTATCATTCGCAATGTACTTTATAATTCGAGTGCTGCTTTAAATAAACACTCTAGAAAAATTAAAAATTTAAACTTCAAACCAAAAGTGAGTGTTAAGTGCTATTCAGAAAATAATATAGCAATTATAGAAA
>JANMGZ010000545.1:0-16374 GCA_031374905.1 Dolichospermum sp. OTE_70_metabat_362_sub | reverse complement strand
GTCGGCGGTAGGATCTATGGTTAAAGTGGCTGTACTTGCACCCGCAGCAAAGGTAATAGTTTTACCTGTTCCGGGTGTTGCACCAGTGTAGTCTGTGCTATCTGCTGTACCTGCAATGCTATAGTTGACAGTTAAAGCATTGGTAATAATTCCAGTTCTGGTGAAGGTGTAAACTAGATTGGTTGTTCCATCTTCTAATACGCTACTGGGAGATACCGCTAGGGTAACGCTAGTATCATCATTGGTAATAGTTCCCGTGACAGGAGTAGTTGTGCCAACGATGTAATCTGTGCCACTAGCTAAAGTGATACTAACAGTTTCGTTACTTTCACTAATAGTATCGGCTGTGGGGTCAATAGTTAAAGTGGCTGTACTTGCACCCGCAGCAAAGGTAATGGTTTTGCCTGTTCCGGGTGTTGCGCCAGTATAGTCTGTGCTATCTGCTGTACCTGCAATGCTATAGTTGACAGTTAAAGCATTTGTTGTACTTCCAGCACGAGTAAAGGTGTAAACCAGGTTGGTTATTCCATCTTCTAATACGCTAATAGGAGATACGGCAACGGTAATTACTGCTAATATTTCTTCCGAAACAATTGTTCCAGTTACCGAATCCGGCGAACCACTGAAGTAGCCTGTGCCGGAATTAAGCGTTAGAGCTACCGTTTCATTCTGAATTTCCGCTAAGGTATCGGCTATGGGATCGACAACAACTTGTACCGTACTAACATTGGCTGCAAATGTTACTGTTCCAGTTTTAGTTGTGGGATTAAAGGTAACAGTGCTATTAGTGATAACACCATAGTCGGCTGGATCTGCTCCCACTGCCGCCGCATTTGCCGTTCCGCTTGTAGCAAAATTTACGGTCAAAGGTGAGGTTAAACCCAGGTTAGTCCGAGTAAAAGTATAAACTAAATTTGTGATTCCATCCTCTTGGACACTAGCAGGACTCACACCAATAGTTACAGAAGGAAGACTAGATGATACTAAGGCATTATAGACATTTAGCCGTTTACCGGACACCGTTTTCCCGGCTAGGGAAGCAATCGAGTCGCCGGTTTGCATCAAGGCATTTTTAACCTGCTGTGCGGTCCAAGTCGGATTTTGAGACCAGAGTAAGGCCGCAGCCCCGGTGACATGAGGACTGGCCATGGATGTCCCACTATAAGTTCCGTAGCTACCATTTGGAAGAGTGCTATAAATGTCTGAACCAGGCGCTCCTAAATCCACAGTCGTAGCTCCATAGTTGGAGAAAGAGGACAAAGAGTCAGTGCGCGTGGTGGAAGCAACAGAGATAATATTGTTTAGGTTGTAGCTGGCGGGATAGGCAGGAGTTATATCAGTGTTGAAAGAGTCATTACCCGCTGCGGCAATAAATAAAGCTCCCTGTTGTCCGGCTGTATTAATGGCATCATACAATGCTTGGCTAAAGCCTCCACCTCCCCAGGAGTTGTTCGTCAGTTTCACTCCCTTCGCCGTAGCATAGTTAATAGCCAAAATAGCATTAGAACCAAAACCCGAACCAGTATCGTCTAAAAACCTCAGGGGCATAATCTTCGCATTCCAGGCAACCCCTGTCACGCCAACGCCGTTATTGCCTTTACCCGCAATAGTTCCAGAAACGTGGGTACCATGTCCATCGACATCCATCGGGTTATTGTCGTTATAGGCAAAATCCCAGCCGCGAACATCGTCTATATATCCGTTATTGTCATTATCAATACCATCTCCGGCTATTTCCCCTGGATTAGTCCAAATATTGCCTACTAGGTCAGGGTGATTATAATCAACTCCTGAATCAATTACTCCTATGACGAGGTTGGGATTACCTGTTTGGATATCCCAGGCTTCAGGAGCATCAATGTCTGCGTCTGGAGTTCCTGCATTTTGACCTGTGTTGTTTAGTCCCCATAGTTGGCTGAAGCTAGGGTCATTGGGAGTTGTGGCTGCGGTGGTGACAATATAATCTGGCTCAATGTACTCGAATAAAGAACTATTTCCGTATTTAGCCAAGGCAGCCTCTACGGAAGTTGTTTCAGAAAGTTTCCATATTTGAGCGCCTGTGAGATTAATGGCTGTTGTGCTGACTACTCCTAAACTATCTTTGACCTGATTGGATTCAACGGTATTAAGTCCTGCTTTGAATTTGACAATCAGTCGATCAGACGCATAAAGGGCTGATGGCTTGGTTTCACCGCTTTTGCTGTAGTCTGTACTACTTGTTGCAGATATTAGCCCTGATGTCACTTTTTCTACAGCAATTGTTTTTCCTTGTGCAGTAATATTGGATTCGTCATTTTCTGTGTTAATTCTGCTTAATTCCTGAGTTGTTAAACTCTGTTCCCTCAGCAATGCTGAGAAATTTTTTCCCTCATTTCCGATTTGATCATCTACATAATTCCCAATTGTTTCTAAGAGCGTACCAAATAGGGTTTCTGTTGTGGCAGTGGCAACAAAATTAGCTGATAAATAAATCTTATTGGCGCTATTGACATAAGCCCCATTAGCACCGCCCAGAACACTACTATCAAGAATCTCAATTTGCGGAAGTTGACTAAAATCACCTGCTTGCCACTGTAACCGCAGAATTTCCGCTGCGCTGCGATTATATCGCGTATCCAAAGTGCTATCAATAACCTGCCAAAATTTGCTAGAACGAGAAAAACCGCTCAGTTGATTGTATGTCAGCGTCAGGGCAGAGTTGAGTATGGTATTCATAGAACTTGATTAGTTTTTGGTATTGTATTAAATGATGTCTGAAGGTGACAGTAGGTGTCACAACTTGTAACACTTTTTAGTTAAAGACTATACACGGACAAGTATGACACGAATACTTGTAGGTGTCAAACTCTATATCTATGCGACAAGTTAGGATATTTTTTAAATTGGTAGTTCTCAATATCAATACTACTATCAATTTTTAACAGCTTATATTCCCATCAAATATGCAATTCAAAGGTTAGAGGATGTTTAAAAAGTCTAGTTTTTTACTAAAATGAAGGATTAAAACATCCTCTAAGATTATATTTAAAACAGCTTAATTGTTTGATTCTACAGGTATGAGCTAAACCCCTACCAAATCTTTACCAATTCTAATCCAGATATGCTTAAACAGCAATTCTATAGTGATAGATTTAACTTATATATTGATTTCACACAAATATTGCTAACAGAATGTCAAGAGAGCGATCGCTACGGAGCGCTTTGCTATCGCTACAGTCCGTCGCTAAATACCATACTCCAAAGATGAGCCATAATAAATGAAGCCAAAACCCTATAAACTACCAAAAAGTTTGACTTATGCTGATCCAGAAGATAGTTAAAGAACTGCAAAACATATCCTAAGAGAAATTAGCAAAACTATACAATATCATTCACTACTTTTAACTAGGTTTAAATCAAGAACTTACATAACCCCGAACCCCTGAGTTATGAAAAGGAAAACTCAGTGAAGCTTTTTTTGACCCACTACCGGAAGAGACACTCCAGCAATCAGAATAAGCTACCTATCTGATTACTTATATACTTAGGTTTTTCTGAAAAAGTCTAGCCACTAAAAGTTGATGCTATCTTTTACTATCTAGCAAATAAGCCGCGAGTAGTATTGCTAAGAGTTTTGTGGAATTTTTAATTTATAATTCCCTGTTCCCTGTTATAAATATAGTTTTTATATATTTTAATTTTTTGTCAATTATCGGGGAGTCAAATGAAGATATTAGTGCTGAGTTGGGAATTTCCACCGAGGATAGTTGGCGGAATTGCTCGTCACGTTGCTGAGTTGTACCCGGAACTAATAAAGTTAGGCCATGACATCCACCTAATCACCCCTGAATTTGGTCCAGCATCCTTGTATGAAGTCGTTGAAGGCATTCATATCCATCGTGTAGAAGTACCTGCTAGTAACGATTTTTTTCATTGGGTAGTGAACTTAAATGAGAGGATGGGAGAACATGGCGGGAAGCTATTAATGGAAAAGGGTCCATTTGATCTGATTCATGCCCATGATTGGTTAGTTGGGGATGCAGCGATCGCTCTCAAGCATACCTTTAAAATTCCTCTGATTGCCACAATTCACGCCACAGAACATGGACGCTATAACGGTATTCACAATGATACCCAACGCTATATTCATGATAAAGAATATGCACTAGCTGACAATGCTTGGCGGGTCGTCGTTTGTACTGAATATATGCGTCAGCAAATGATCGGAACACTATATGTTCCTGGTGATAAAATTGACGTAATTTATAATGGTATTCGCCCAGAAAAGAAAATACATCATCAAGATTTTCATGCTCAAGATTTTCGGCGACGATTTGCCGCAGATTATGAAAAAATTGTGTATTATCTTGGTCGCATGACCTATGAAAAAGGTGTACCCGTATTGCTTAATGCTGCCCCCAAGGTGCTTTGGGAAATGGGAGGAAATGTTAAATTTGTCATTGTTGGTGGTGGTAATACTGACCATCTTAAACGTCAAGCTTGGGATTTAGGGATTTGGCACAAGTGTTACTTTACTGGTTTCCTTTCTGATGAATACTTGGATAAATTTCAAACCATTGCGGACTGTGCCGTTTTCCCTAGTCTTTATGAACCCTTTGGTATTGTTGCCTTAGAAAGTTTTGCCTCTCGCGTACCAGTAGTAGTTTCCGATACTGGTGGTCTTCCTGAAGTAGTTCAACATACGATAACAGGAATTACGACTTGGGTAAACAACTCCGACTCTGTAGCTTGGGGAATTTTAGAAGTTTTGCGAAACCCAGATTATTGTCAATGGTTGGTAAATAACGCTTATGCCGATTTAGAAAAAAGATTTAGTTGGCCAAAATTAGGTAAGCAAACAGAAATGGTTTATGAAAGAGTAGTAAAAGAAAGAGCAGAAATTGTCTGGTAATAAAAAACGGCATAAAAATGAGATTTTCCCAGAGTCCGAATGAGAATTAAAGACTACTTTCATTATTTGCCGTAAAAAAACAGCACAAACCCTGTACGCTGGGAATTTAGCCCTAGGAAATGCGAAAGTTAGAAATGATTGCTGTTTGCTTGACAAGATTTTAATATGACAAAGGCATTCCTAAGTACATTCAGGCGTTTCCAGAATGCAAAAAACAGCTTGTTGAGGATGATAAACCGAATCATAGACCGTTTAACAAGCAAGTTAAGGCGGTTCTTTGAGGATATCATCGCCGATAGCCAGACTACCACTACTGAACCAGCGGATAAATTTCCTAAATTAGCTGGCCCTGTTCATAACTTAGGTGGTGGTGGTCCTGATGTTGATGACGCTATTCAATGGATGATTAATCAAGTCAGGGGCGGTAGTTACAGCGACAGTAAAGTTAATGTTTTAGTCATTCGTGCTGCTGGTAACGATGATTATAATCAGCTAATTTATCGAATGAGAGGTGTCAAATATGTAGAAACTCTCATCATTCGTAATCGTCAAGAAGCGAACAGAACCGATATTTTTGATAAAGTCAGAAATGCTGGCGTAATTTTCTTTGCTGGTGGTGATCAATGTGAATATATTCGCCACTGGAAAAACACTAAGTTAGAAGTTGCTATTAAGTCAGTCTACGATAAAGGTGGCGCTATTGGTGGTACAAGTGCCGGGGCGATGATTCAAAGTGAATATGTTTATGATTCTTGTGCTTGTGAAGATAGTATTGAAACTCACGAAGCCCTTGATGATCCTTACGGGAATATTACCTTTACCTATAATTTTTTCCAATGGAAATATTTGCGCGGAACTATCATTGATACCCATTTTGATGAACGCAAAAGAATGGGAAGAATTATGGTTTTTATTGCTAGGCAAATTCAAGATGGTGTATCTGCAAAAGCTTTAGGGATAGCAATTAGTGAACAAACATCTTTACTGGTTGATAAATATGGTATTGCTAAAGTTGTCGGTAAAGGTTCAGCGTATTTTGTATTAGGAGATCATCCCCCAGAACTTTGTCAAAGGGGAAATCCTCTCACCTATCACGACTACAAAATTTGGAGAGTTCCTAGGGGTGACACATTCGATTTAAATAAATTACCATCACGAGGTTATTATCTCAGAAGTGTGAAGCAAGGGAAATTTGACTCAGATCCTTATTAGATATTGACTGAATCTAAATGTATATCTTCTCTAGAAATTCTCAATGATTTCTGAACAGATTATAGTGGTTATCGGTCGGACGCAATAAAATATAGGGGGCATATAGGGGGCATATAGGGCGCAAGCCCTGCGCCCCTACGTCAAGTGCATCCCGCTACAAGTAGTGTAGGGGGCAAATTTTATTGGTTGATGTTGGAGATTGTTTTTTGTCTTCTTTACCCCACCTAAATGGTTACATTTCTATTTCTCATATCTAAAAACTTTAGTTGTTGATATAAACAACGAATTTGCTGCAAATTTACACCCTCTATTTCTGCTTTTCGTAATGGATTACCAAAAATTGCTTCTAATTCTAAAGGACGTTTTTCATCAAAATCAATTTTCATGCTGGTGCGGTAGGGTTTCATTTTTACGGTGTAATCTAACATTGTTTCTATAAAACTTTCAGGAATTATTCTTCCTGTACTTTTTGCCCCTGCGGCTACTTCCCACATCAAAGTTTCGACTAATTGACGAGTTTGAATATTGTTCATTAATTCATCTGTTCTCGCATCAAGAATTACAGATAAGCCATTATAGGGAATATTCCAAACTAGTTTTTTCCACCGGCCTAATAGTAAATCTTCTAATAGTTCTATTGATATACCTGCGGTTTCAAAATCTGCGGCAATTTTCTGCATTTCTTGGGTAATGCTGGTTACTTGATAATTAGATGTATATGCACCTAAAGTAATTTGTCCATAATCTAAATGATGAATATGTCCTGGGGCAACTTTATTAGAACAGAGAAAACATAACCCACCAATAATATGGACATTTTTGACAATTTGGGAAATTTCTGATTCTATACCCAATCCATTTTGCAATACCAATACTACCCCGTCATCTTTAACTATCGGTGGTAATAACTCTGGTAAAAGTTGATTTTGGGTAGTTTTTAGGGCTATTATAACCACATCGCACTGTGGCATCTGGTCTACATTGTTATAGGCATTAACTTGGGAAAGAGTGAAGTTACCGTCTTTAGACTCAATAATTAAACCCTTTTCCCTTACCTGTTGATAATCACTTTTGAGTAAATAGTGAACTTCTAAACCGGATTTTTGGAGTTTTGCACCATAAAATCCGCCTAATGCCCCAGTCCCCAATATTGCATAAGTGCGTTTACCCATTTTATGTATAGAAAAATATTTAGAAAATCATCAGATAATATTTTACCAGAATTTTAATTAATCAAACTTAAACATGATTTACTATTTTTTAGAACCTTTGGTAGATATGAGGTAAAGTAAATGGCTGATATTGTTGATATTGCAGTTAGTAATGATGCGTTCAAAACTTTAGTGGCGGCTGTGCAAGCGGCTGGATTAGTGGAAACATTAAAAAGTCCTGGTCCATTCACTGTGTTTGCACCAACTGACGACGCTTTTGCCAAGTTACCCCCTGGTACAATTACAACCTTATTACAAAATATTCCTCAGTTAGCACGGATTTTAACCTATCATGTCGTGCCTGGTAAGTTGACAAAGGCTGATTTAGCAAAACTGGGGACAGTCACTTCTGTGGAAGGTTCTCCTATTAGAATTAATTGTGATGATGGTTTTGAGGTGAAAAATGCCACGGTTTTGGCGGCGGATATTGATGCTGATAATGGCGTAATTCACGTTATTGATACTGTGATTTTGATGGGTTAGTAAGAATTTAGCACTTCCTCTAACATACCTCTAAGATACAAGGTTGGGTTAAGCGACAGTGCAACCCAACCTACGATTTTTTATGAAGTAAAGCCAAATATTTTTTATTCTACGTTTACCCAAAAATCTGCGGTTTTGATTTTACCATTGCGATTAAATTGCATCCACATTTTATATGTTCCTGATTTGGGAAATTTAGTATGAAATTCGATTTTTTCATCTGTGGTATTTTTCATTGCGTGTGCGTGGATATAATCAGATGATGTCAGAGGAGATGAACTTTTGATAATTACTAAATGTCCTTTTTCTCCTAAATAAGGTTGTAAATCTTTAATGGGTTGATTTTTATTGTCTTTTAAATCAAAAATTAAGTTAATATCTTGACCAGCTTTAATTTTTGGTGCAGATATATTCAGATTTACTTTAGTATCTGAGATGGTTTTCGTTTTGGTAAACTTTTCTAAATTTTTGGGTAGGGGAACTGCACCGGGAATTGTGATATTCATTAATGAAACAATTTCCTTATTTCCAGCAGGTTTGTAATCACTAAAAAGTGTATAACTTCCTGATTCTGGAAAATTTGCAGTTACTTCAAAACGACCATTTTCTTTGTATTCTGGGTGAATGTGATCAAAAGATCGTAAATCATCACTAACAACAATTAAGTGCATGATTTTTTCCTGAAAAATGTCAAATTTATTTACAGGTTTTCCAGTAGCATCCTGAATATCAATAACTAGGTTAATGGGTTGATTTGGAGCTAAGTCTTTAGGAGCAGTTAATTTAACTTTGGTAGTTATTTGTGAATTATTACCATGATTCATATTTTCCATTGAATGTCCCTCATGTCCATTCTTAGAATTTTCATCATGATTCATCATACTATGTGAAACCTGTGCTTCTGTAGATTTAGTATTTGATGAACAACCAGGAGCAACTAATAATGTTGTTGCTATAAAAATTCCTGTCAAAATATGCTTCATACTTATTTTATCCTCTAATTAAAATCTAGCCTTTAAAAAAAATCTACCGTTGATTCTCTTATCTTAAATATGAGAAAGTACGACTACCATTCAGTTTTATATATAGAGATGAAATCAAGATGAAATTTCCGTAAAAAGTAGATAAATTACTGAAAATAATCTTGAAAAAGCCCCTAAATAAGTTTAAGCGGATTATAATTTATAATTTACCGTAATAATTGACTTCTAACTCCATTATTGACAACATCTTTAGGTAATAAAGCAAGCTCAATTAAAGGTAATTTGATAATTACTGTTGTTCCTTGATTTAAACCCAAACTTTCTAGAGTAATTTTACCACCCATGAGTTCAATTAAATTCCGAGAAATTGCTAAACCCAATCCAGTTCCTTCAAACTTGCGGGTAGTTGTGCCGTCAACCATAACAAAGGGACGAAATAGTTTACCTTGTTCTCCAGGATCAATACCAATTCCTGTATCTTTAATGGACACTATAACATAAGTTTGATGATTGTTTGAATTAATATTAGTGGCAATTTGAATACTACCTTCATCGGTAAATTTAGTAGCGTTACCAATAATATTAATTAATACTTGTTTAAGTTTCATAGAATCGGATCTTATGGGAATAGGCTTATCACCTATATCACAAATTAATTGCAGTCCTTTGTGTTGGATATTAACAGATTGCAAATTAATTACCTCTAATAATAATTGCCGTAAATCTAAAGGTACTATAGTTACGGAAAGTTTACCAGCTTCTATTTTAGAAATATCTAGTAAATCATTGATTATTCCTAACAAATGAATTGCTGTATCATCGGCTTTTTTAAGAAATTCTAATTCTTCTTCTCGGCTATCACATAAATCATCTCGGACTAACCGCACACAGTTAATAATAATATTTAATGGGTTTCTTAATTCATGGGAAGTTGTGGCTAAAAATTGACTTTTTATTTGATTAGCTGATTTAGCTTCTTTCCAAGCAATTTCTAATTCTTCAGCCCAATCTTTGAGTCTTTCTACCATTTGATCTAATGCTTGGGCTAATTGGTTAAATTCCCGAATTTTGAAGTTGCGGGGAATGGGTTGTGCTGCGTGATGACTATGAAGATTAACAGCATAGTCACAAAGTTCTTCTACCGGGCCTGCTAAATAAGGAACTAAATAAAATGATGCTAATAAACTTGCACCAATTAAACCCACTGTTAAAACAATGAGAATTAGTTTAATTTCTTCTAAACCAAATAAGGCATCTTCTACACTTGTAACGGCTAAAACAATCCATCTTTGTGATGGTTTTGTAGTTATAGGTTTAGCAGTAGCTGTAAAACCTGCCACCAATTCTTGTCCTTTGATAAAGGATAAATTACTGGAATTATTACTTCCACCCAAGGCATTTTTTACTAGGGCTTGTATTCTTTCTACATCAGGATAGTTTTTAATATTAGTACCAATTCTTTCGGGTAATGGATGAGCTAAAACTCTACCGTCTTCAGCAATAACTACTAAAAAACCTGTTAATGAGCCTGGATGATTGGGACTTTGTTGATACAGTGTGGTTTTAATGCTTAATCGGTAAGCTAAATTACCACGTTGATTAGAAACAGGAATTGATAAAAACAACTGAAGTTGATTTTGTTTGTCTCTTTTACCAGTTTTTCCAGATTGAGATGGTAATATGAATTGAATATCAACATTATCACTGGTAGGAGATAAGCCTGATGGGGTAATTTCTTGATCACCACAACTACTGGCAATTATTTCTGCTTTTCTAATCCGGGTAACTTGTAAACAATCAATTTGAGTTGGTAATTGTTTTTTTAATTGCTTGAGAAATTGTTGAATTTCTCCAGACGAACCAGATTGAATTACTCTTGTTTGACTAGCTGTAATTAAATTCGAGCGTAAAGCCGCAATATCATCACTAATTTTTTCTCCTTTGTTAACCGCACTTTCTGTTAAATTTTGTTGAGCAGTATTTAACAAGCTAGAACGGGCTTTATTGAGGGCGACTATTTCCCCTATTAATAAAACTGGGACAAATACTAGCAGTATTCTTGTTACTAAAATTCGTCGAAATGACGATTGACCAGATTTAGCCATTGTTTGTCTCACTTCGCATCTTTAAACTACAATAACAAAGATATGAAATCACTTTAGCCAAAGGAGATATTTTATTAATTGGTGATAAATGGAATAAGTAATCGGACAAAATAAAATTCACTTATTGAAACAGGGAACAGAAAAATCCGTTGTGTAATTAATTCTGTTTTCTTATTTATTACTGTAAATTTCTGAATAGGAAAAGAGAAAACAGGTAAGAATTAAAATTTAAAAACCTTTTTGCTAATTACGAGCCTATAGAGTTGTTAGTCTGGCGTAAGAACAAACATAATTTGCCAAAATTCATTAAATGTAGATTAAATAGTGATTGTTGTTGCATATTAATATGAATGGTGTAAGCTTCTTCAAAGTTGTCTTGTAGTTATAGACTGTTGGAAAATATATACCCTAATAAAAAATATCAAAGCAATTCAATGATGCAAAATCGTCCTCATACCACAATAGTTTTAGCCATGAGTGCTGATGGCAAAATAGCAGATTTTAGGCGATCGCCTGCTCGATTTGGCTCAGAGGTTGATAAAATACACCTGGAGAAACAAATTGCTGCCTCTGATGCCGTTTTATTTGGTGCGGGTACTCTTCGTGCTTACGGTACAACAATGACCATATCCCAGACAATACTCTTGCAACAAAGAAAAATAGCAAATAAGCATCCCCAGCCAGTTCATATAGTGATTTCTCATTCAGGCAACTTGAATCCGGACATTAAATTTTTTCAACAATCGTTAAGACGGTGGTTACTCACCACCTCTAAGGGAGCTAATTTTTGGCAAAAAAGATCAGAGTTTGAGAAAGTTTTAGTATTTGAAACTTCGACAGGAAAAATTGACATTTTGGCTGCGTTAAAATATTTAGCAAGTTTACAAATTAACCGATTGACTATTTTAGGAGGAGGACAATTAGTGGCATCTTTCCTAGAATCTGATTTAATTGATGAAATCTGGCTAACTATTTGTCCATTGATTTTAGGTGGTAGTATTGCTCCTTCACCTGTAGAAGGAACAGGATTTTTATCAAATCTTGCTCCTAAGTTACAATTATTAGAAGTATCCACAGTTGAGCAAGAAGTATTTTTGCACTATCGCATAATTCAGTAGGGGCGCAGGGCCTGCGCCCAAAAATTCAGTGCGCTCAAGGATGAGTCAAAAGTAAATCTAAAATTATTGGAAAACTACACAATGATCAAAGAACACAAACCCCATTATTCTCTTGTTTGGACACACACAATCACCGATGTTCCTCAAGCCGCTTGGGATGCTTTGGCGATGCCGTTAAAAACGCCTTTTTTAGAATGGGATTGGTTGCACAATTTGGAAATATCTCAAAGCGTTACAGCCAACACTGGTTGGTTGCCAAATCACTTAATTTTGTGGCGAGATAAAACTTTAATTGGGGCTGCTCCATTATATTTAAAAGGACATAGCCAAGGAGAATTTGTCTTTGATCATCAATGGGCAGAATTAGCTTCTCGTTTAGGAATAGAGTATTATCCAAAACTATTGGGGATGACACCATTTACCCCGGCTGAAGGCTATCGTTTTTTAATTGCGCCGGGAGAAGATGAAGAAGAAATTACGGCTTCAATGCTTCATGAGATTGATAGTTTTTGTGTGAAACATCGCATTTCTGGCTGTCATTTTCTTTATGTTGATCCGCAATGGCGACCAATTTTAGAACGCCAGGGTTTTACAACTTGGCTACATCATAATTATGTTTGGGAAAATGCTAATTTTCAAACTTTTGATGATTATTTAACTGGATTTAATGCCAATCAAAGACGGAATATTAAACGGGAACGTAAAGCTGTAGAAAAGGCAGGTTTAAAACTGCAAGCATTAACAGGTGAAGAAATTCCTAATTCTATGTTTCCGTTAATGTATGATTTTTATGCTGATACTTGCGATAAATTTGGTTGGTGGGGGAGTAAGTATTTAACCAAGAAGTTTTTTGAACAGTTACATCATAATTATCGGCATCGAGTCGTATTTTTTGCCGCTTATAATCAGGAAGATCCGCGTCAACCTGTGGGAATGTCCTTTTGTTTATTTAAAGAAGACAAACTATATGGACGTTATTGGGGAAGCTTTCAAGAAATAGATTGCTTACATTTTGATGCTTGTTATTATACACCAATTGAATGGGCGATCGCTCATGGTATCCAAAGTTTTGACCCAGGAGCGGGTGGTAAACATAAAAAACGTCGGGGATTCCCTGCTACTCCTAATTACAGCCTTCACCGCTTTTACAACAACCGTTTAGGACAAATTATTCTGCCTTGGGTACGGGAAGTAAATCAAATGGAACAACAAGAAATGGATGCTATTAATGCAGATTTACCTTTTAAATAAGGAAATAGGAAATAGATCCCCGACTTTTCAAAGAAGTCGCGGATCTGAATATTGCATATTGATGTAATCTAAAAATACTGTTTCTATAAATTTACTTTTGACAATGCATAAGGATTTACTACTTGAAGATTTGACAGCAATTGATAATAAACTTTCTCAGCGTTATATTGATCTTGACCCCAACGGTTACTTCATTATCTACATAGACCACAATGAAAGGTTGATTCATGCAAAGCACTTTACTAATGTCATTAATGAACGTGGTTTAGCAGTAGATCCTCAAACAGGTCAGGTAATTCCTGTCCGCGGGAAAGTGGAAAGAAATCATACAACTGTATTTAGTGGACGGACAGCGAAAGAACTGTGTGTAAAGATTTTTGAAGAAAGTCAAGACTGTCCCGTTACTTTCTTAGATCATGCGGCTTATTTAGGTAGAGAATTTGTCCGTGCTGAAATGGCTTTAGTATCAGGAAAAGACTATATTCAAGATTAGATAGAATAGTAATGATAGGGAATTAGTTACTAATTCCCACTTATTTATGCTTAAATAAAGAAAAAATAAGACATTTCTGCTCTTTTTTTTGGGAAAAATTATTAAACTTAAACAAGAGTTTTAATTAAGTAATAAAATTATAACATGAAAAAATTATCACCTGATCATGAAGCTGCGAGAATAGAGGCACTTTTACAGTATAAGATTCTTGATACTGCACCAGAAGTTGCCTTTGATGATTTAACTCGTTTAGCGGCTTATATTTGTGGAACTCCGATAGCTTTGGTAACTTTGATTGACACAAACCGTCAATGGTTTAAGTCTAGAGTTGGTTTAGAGGTATTAGAAACACATCGTGATATTGCTTTTTGTACTCACGCGATTCGTCAAGAAGATGTTTTTACTGTTCCTGATGCCACTCTTGACGATAGATTTGCGACTAATCCATTAGTGACTTCCGAGCCTAATATTCGATTTTATGCAGCTATGCCTCTAATTGATGCTGAGGGTTATGGCTTAGGAACGTTGTGTGTAATTGATGATGTGCCAAGAGAACTCACGGCTGAACAACTAGAGGCTTTGAAAACCTTAGGCCGTCAAGTCATGAAGCAGCTAGAACTGCGACGGAATATAGATAGCTTACTACTGGCAACTAGTGAACGTCAAAAACAAAAGAAAGCTAATAAACAATTTTTTGTCAAAATGGCTGGCTGGTTTGGCTTAACATCATCAATTTTAGTGATCATTGGGATATTTTCCTATCAAAATATTAAAGAAATTATTAATATAACTAATCAGCAAAAACAGACATTAGTACAATATCAAAGCATAAATGAATTTAATCAAAAAGATCAAGAAATTCTGGAGGAGCAGGTTACAAAATTAACTAATAACACACATAATATGCTCGTGGCATTGGCGATCGCTATCATGTTGTGTGTGGTAATTCTGGCGATTATTTACTATCTAGTTTATCAGGAAATTACCGCGCGCAAATGGGTAGAGCAATCTCTAAAAACAGAACGTAATTTCATTTCTAGCGTTCTAGAGACAGGCAGCGTTTTAGTAATGGTTCTTGATGAGCAAGGACAAATTATTAGATTTAATCGAGCCTGTGAACAAATTACTGGTTACACCTGCGAAGAAGTATTAGGGCGATGTTTTTGGCATTTATTTTTAGCAAAGAAAGATCAGCCATCAATTCAACATATTTTTGAGCAGATAAGATTAGATAAAAAGCAAAAAGAATACGAAATTTCCTGGATAACAAAAGATGGAAGACAGCGCTTAATTGTTTGGTCAAATACTATTCTCTTTGATAATCAAAATCAAATAGAATATATTGTGAGTACAGGGATAGATATTACTGAGCGCAAGCGCTTAGAAGATTCTCAGCAACAACAACTAACAGCTATAGAATCAGCAAGTGATTGTATTGCCATTCTGGATACTGATGGTCGATATACTTATGTAAATAGTTCTTATATCAAGGAATTTGGATATAGTGATGCCTCTGAATTTTTGAAAAAATCATGGAAACATTTTATAAATAAAGAAGAGATTATCTTGTTTGATCATAATATTCAGCCCCTATTAATAAAAAATGGTTATTGGCAAGGAGAAAGAATAGTTAATAGAAAAAATGGTAGTAAATTTACCCAAGAATTTTCTTTAACATTGCTCAAATCAGGGGGCATAATTTGTGTTTCTCGGGATATCAGTAAACGCAAACAAGCTGAACAATATCTCAGTCTTCAATATACTGTAATTAGTACCTTAACAGGAGATATAAATATTCAGAATGCCACCCAACGGACTTTAAAAGCAATTTGTCAAAATTTAGCCTGGGATTGGGGCGAAATCTGGGTTATGGACAAGTCAGAAAATATTCTGCGTTGTCTAGATATGTGGTGTGAACCAGGTTCAGAATTTAAAGAGTTTGAAGAAATCACTAGTAAAATGACTTTTGCTCCAGGAATTGGATTCCCGGGGAAAATCTTGTCGCAATTTCAACCTGTATGGATAACTGATATTTGTAATAATCAAGATTTTTTGCGAACAGATATTGCTAATAAAGTAGGATTAAAAACAGCTTTTGGCTTCCCTATTTGTAGTAGTAAAAAAAGCATTGGTGTTATGGTTTTCTTTAGTAAAAGTATTCAGCTAGAAAATGCAGATTTGCTACAAGGAATGATGTCTATTGGTAACCAGATTGGTCAATTTATTAGACGAAAACAAGCCGAAGAAGAACTAAATCTAGAAAACTTGCGATCGCAACTATTAGCTGATATCACCCTAAAAATCCGCGAATCTTTACAAATTGACGATATCCTGCACACCAGCGTTACCGAAGTCCAAAAACTGTTACAGGCTGATCGTGTCCTCATTTTAGAGTTAGATGAAAATGGCGCTTTAGCTGCACGTAAAGAAGCATTAATTCCCGGTATTCCTGTGGTCATGGGAGAGCAGATTATGGATCCTTGTTTTGTAGAAAAACACGTCCATAAATATGCTCAACGATGGATTACCAGTATTGATGATATAGAAAAAGCTAATATCCAACTTTGTCACCGACGATTACTAGAAAGATTTCAGATCAAAGCCAACCTGGTTATTCCTATTTTTCT
>JANMGZ010000480.1:0-2454 GCA_031374905.1 Dolichospermum sp. OTE_70_metabat_362_sub | reverse complement strand
GACAATTGATAATTGACAACTGACAGAACTCTTTATATGTGAATTATGAAAATAGTCAAACTGATTTTACTGGCTTTTCCTGTGTTTTTAGCATCTCTGCTATTGGTAGTTAACCCAGCACACGCTTCTAGATTGAAAGCTGTACCCGCTGTACAAATGATTGTGGTGTCATCTACTCAAGCAAATTTTGATCTAGTTACACCACAAATAAATAGCATCACACATTCTGTGATAGATCAAACTGGTTGCACTTGCAGTAATTGTGTTCAAACTAATTTACAGAAATTACAAGGTAAACTACCTATGGCTGGAATTTAATAAATTAGAATAATAAATGTTTTACAAGACACAGCAAGTCTGTGTCTTTATTACTTTATATAATTCTTAAAATTAGAAAGTTTAAATTATGGACTTTTTAATATATTCATCAATTAAAATAAGTTATGTCACAAAAAAAACTATCTACACATTTATTGAAAACTACTATTTTAGGTTTAATGGTGGGTTTGTTTGGGTGTGGAAATAAAACTACTAACATAATATATAATCCTACCAATAAGAATTTACCTTCAGTAGTAGCCACTAATAGCATAATTTGCGATTTAACAAAACAAGTTGCTGGAAATACAATTAATCTTATTTGTTTAATCCCTCCTGGGATAAATCCCATAAATTATAAACCCATACCAGAAGATAATCAAACCATTAAAAATGCTAATTTATTATTGTATCATGGTTACAATTTTGAACCAGGGTTAATAAAAATCATTAAAGAGATTAAAAACCCTAAATTAAAAATTGCTGTTGCTCAAAGTGCTGTTACAAACCCTGTCAAAATTATAAAAAACAGTAAACAAATTATTGAACCTCATGTTTGGCATAATCCAAATAATACTATCAAAATGGTGGGGATAATTAATAGTAGTTTAGTTAAATTAGCACCAAAAAATAAAAATATCTATAATAAAAATACAAAAAGAGTCACCCAAGACATCAATCAAATTAATAATTGGATTAAAGCAAGATTAGCTAGTATTCCCGATAAAAATCGGAAATTAATTACAACAAATTCAGCCATGATTTATTATGTCAAAGCTTATGATATTACCTATTCAGTAAATTTAGTTAATATCAAAAATATAGGAAAATTGACAGATACAAAAGTCAAAGATTTGGCTGGAGATATTCAAAAAGCTAAAGTACCAACAATTTTTGCAGATACGATGAATAACTCTAATTTACTCGCACCTGTAGCGACAGCAGCGAAAGTAAAAGTTGCTCAAAGGCCACTTTATATTAACGGACTAGGTGAACGAGGAAGTGACGGAGAAACCTATCAAAAAATGATGACAACTAATACAAGAATCATTGTAGAAGGATTGGGAGGAACATATTTGAAATTTGAGTTGAGAAAATAATTGCTGATACGGAGAAATTGCTATCTACTCATCACTAAAACCTGATAAAATACCCAAACAACATCTTGAAAATTAGTCGGTTTTAACCAATTTTAGCTATCAGACAGGGAATTTATTCCCTGGATAAACGTATTCACTGAATCAATAAACCCCTGATTATTTTCAAATCAATTATGGCTTTGTGGAGATTGTATTATCATATTATTTGGGATACGAAAAAAACGCGAGCCTTTGATAACCAATGATATAGAACAAAAATTGTATAGTTATTTAATTGGTAAAGCCGATCATTTAGGTTGTATAATTCATGCCATTGGTGGAATTGAAGATCATATTCATTTAGTAGTTTCCATTCCTCCTAAATTATCTATTGCTGAATTCGTGAAAACCTTAAAAGGCAGTATTGGCTATGATTATAATCATTCTTAAAGTGATGGACAACAAAAATTTAGTTGGCAGGAAGGATATGGTATATTTTTTCTAGGAGGTAAACAATTACCAGAAGCTATTAATTATGTAAATAATCAAAAAATACATCATTTGCAGGGAACGACAATTCCATTATTAGAACAAGAAACAGATTTAGATAAACCTCCTGAATCTGTAAAAACATGAGGTGATAGCTAAACAAATAGCCAGGGAATAAATTCCCTGTCTTATAGCTAAAGTCGGTTAAAACCGACTAGGAATTAAAGTTATCAATTAATTCGATTCTGCCCAATTTTTTGCCCAAGCTAGAGTTTTGTGAACTTCTTCTAGTGTTGCGGCTTCACAATACAAACGTAAAACTGGTTCAGTTCCGCTAAATCTAATCATTAACCAACTTTGATCAGCCAGACGGAATTTATAACCATCAATTGTTTGACAACCGGTCACTTGTTTACCCGCAATTTCTGTTAAAGGTTGAGATTGCAACTGTTTTAATAGTCGCCCTCTAACTTCCATATTTGCTAAAGGTAAATCAATCCGATCATAGGCTGATGAAAAACCAGTTTGTTGTTGTAAATAGCGATAATATTCACCTAAATCCAACCCT
>JANMGZ010000514.1:0-13146 GCA_031374905.1 Dolichospermum sp. OTE_70_metabat_362_sub | reverse complement strand
GAAGTTCACCGCAAAATTCAACAATTACCCCGCAACAGTGCGCCTACTCGTAAGCACAACCGTTGCTGGTTAACTGGTCGTCCTAGAGGTGTGTACCGTGATTTCGGACTATCTCGGAACGTCCTGCGGGAATGGGCCCATGAAGGTCTTTTACCTGGTGTTGTTAAGTCTAGCTGGTAGTTAGTAGTTAATGGTCAATGGTCAGTGGTCATTTACTTTGAACCAATGACTAATGACCAAGATACGGTAAATTGCAGGTAAATGAAGTAAAAAATTTAAGTATCAAAATAGTTTTACTCCTGACTTTTGAAAGGGCGCAGGGCCTGCGCCCCTACCTCTTGATGTATTATTGACCACAACAATGATCAATTCCCAGACTATCTAAGAGTAGATCGCTAACGGCGTTGGCGATCGCAAACTCTCCAAAAAAGCTTTTAGAAAAATCAAATGATTGCATCTCTGTAACAATGGCAATTACCAGAGAACCTAAGTCATTCTCTCCTTCCATGCGTTGTCTGACAAAAATCTGTGATGCCCGCTGGGCTATATTTTGATTAATTGCTTCAGGAATAAACTCTCCATCAAGCCAATATAACAAGTTTTGTTGTAACCATTCTCCCTCTTGTTGGGGATTTTCCGAAGGTGGTAGGGTAATGGGTGGAATTGTTTGAGTCATCTTTGTATATCTTATATAGATTTTGTTTACCAAGGTAATCTCAGAAGAATGTCAGAAAATACTGATAACAGTCTATTGCTTTCATCTGAGAATTTTTTTGATGATTCACTAAACTATGGAATATGATGTTGATGCTATTATTCGGGGTTATGCTCAAGGTTATTTTCTCATGTCTGATGAGAGTAATAACTTGGGATGGTATGGAAGTAATGAACGGACTTTAATTCCTTTAGATGAACGCTTTCGTTATCCTAAATCATTACAGCGCGTTCTTAACCAAGAACGGTTTACAGTAGCTGTTAACCATGACTTTTTGGGTGTGGTTGCTGGCTGTGCTAACCGCGAAACAACGTGGATTTCCCCAGAATTAGAAAAGATTTATTGGTTACTTTACCAAACTGGTTACGCTTATAGTTTTGAAACTTGGCTAGGTGATGAATTAGCAGGGGGAATTTTAGGGATAGTTATTGGTGGTGTTTTTATTGGTGAATCTATGTTTTTCAATATTTCGGAAGGTTCTAAAGTGGCAATGGTGAAATTGGTAGAAAGATTACGGAAACGGAAATTTTTACTATTTGACGCACAAATGATGAATCCTCATTTAGCCCGATTTGGTGCTTATCACGTCAGTAATGAAGAATATGAAGTTTTACTAAAACAAGCGTTACCAATTCCTTGCACCTTGATTTAATTGTCAATTGTCAATTATTTAGCAACTTTGCGAACAGCGAATAAACTACCCATTAATCCCACTGTTGAACCGAAACCTAAGAGAATTAGGGGTAAGAGTAGGGTTTGGAAAGTAGTCAGTTGTAACCCATGACGGAGAAATTGGATAAAGTCAGGTTGATTGATGAGTAAGCGGTTGAGAAATTGTTGTGTAAGAGAAATAAAACTCCAAGCGATTGCACCACCTAATAAACCAAAGGAAATTCCTTGTAATATAAATGGTAGATAAATCCAAGTTCTAGTTGCTCCTACTAATTGCATAATTTCTATTTCTTGACGACGGGACATGACAATTAAACGGATGGTGGTCGTAGTGACAGCGATCGCCGTTAAAGTTAAAATAATTGTAGTTGTTAAAGTAATCCAGTTTAAACCGCGATGCAACTGGGCAACTCGTTTGACAGCTTCATCAACATATTGCACCACATCCACTCCCGGTAATTTCGCTAACTGTGTCGCTAAATTTTGGACAACTTGGGGATTGAGTGCTTTTACTTTCATTTCATCAACTAAGGGATTACCTCCTAGTTGTTGATTTGCACCATCAATATCAGTTAAACCGAATTCTTTAACTAACTTTGTCCAAGCTTGTTCCTTCGTAATCGTTTCCACACCAGCAACTTCAGGAATTTTGGCCATGACTGGTTCGAGAGTAAAAGCTTGCACACCCGGTTCTAAATAAACTGATAATTCCAATTGACTACCAAATTGGTTTAACAGAGTTTCTACTTGCCAAGATACTTGCAGACTTAACCCAAATAGGAACAATAACACAGTCACCGTACTAATAGCAGCCCAATTCATCCATCCTCCCCGTTTTAAACCCAGGAAAGTTTCTTTTAAGAGGTAATCTAGTTTCGTGAAATATTTAAACATTGAAAATTAATACTAACCCAAGTTGTTAATCATCTAGTTTAGGATGGGAATGGGTAATCAGTAAAAATTCTGATCTGACAACTGGGAACAACGCGATTTTGTGAGATTAGGGCTAGGAGTCAGGAGAAAGAAGAGAAGGGTTCACCAGTGAGTCTTCACTAGGGGTTGAGTGCCGGGTATCGAAAACAGAAAACCCTGATGTAGAGAAGTTTATTTTAGCTAACCGTTATCACAGAGTTGGCAACGTAACTTTTTGATGCTATGCTCTTTCTTACTTTTCTCATTACTGCCAAGGCGAATAGAGAGCCTAGTGTGGGGATTGTGGCGTAATCCTTTACTATGAAGGGGACTGAGACGGGATTGGCAACAAAAGAACCACCACCAATATAATAAGTATTAACCGTATTGCTACGATTAACCAATATTATATTACGATACTGTTGTTCGTCAAACAAACTCCATATTTCACCATCAGAAGAAGTAAATGTAACGCCATTACCAGTGAATGGATACAAATTATCACCCCTCGCAAAGCCGTTCACGAAAGTTCCAGGAGGCAGCAGACTGGTAATGACAAGACCGTTCACAGTTCCCGTCCAGGATGTGATGATACCCGCCGTCTCCGTGAATTGTCCTGACGTGTTTGCTAATGCGGGTGTAATCGGTGCAGAGTACGACCATGAATACGTGATTGCTGCTACTGGAGATCCAACACTTGACAGGACAGTAGAAATAGCCGTACCCAAAACTAATGCAAGTATTCGAGACGATATTATATTCATATTTCTCTTATTTCTATACTATATTTACACTGTATAATTTAATAAATATATCTGTCAAACATTTTACCTGATCGCTTTCCGAAAAAGGGGGACTTTGCTGATAAAGGTGAGAAAGGGGGGTATATGTGGGAAGTTTCATGTATATTCACTACTTGATCAATGACGATTTTCGCTTTGTTCTACAACTTTATTCCCTATTCCCTAATTAACTTTTTCTAAGACAACACAGCTAACAGAAATATCTTTGAACAACCATAATGCGTATTTTAGAGAATCGAACCACCTAAGAGGCTGGTAAATGGGTAACATAAGTCGAATTACCATTGCGAGTGCATATAATACAGGTGTAATAGTAGTGGATTGCACTAAATAACCACCTGCCAGAATTTCTCCATTGACAACTTTGAAATCGGGAAATAGGCTACTCAATTCCTGGATATCAGGTCGGAACATTGTATCTATAGGATCGCGGTGGTAGGGATATTGATAAGGAACTGTAACGAAAATATAGCCAGCTTTCGGGATAATAGAGCTAATTATTTGACATATTTCTTCTCTGTTGGTTATATGTTCCAATAAATTGGAACACAATACAGATTGAATATTCATTTCTGAAAGTTTCTGCAAAAAATCAACGTCGCACAAATCCCCCACTAGATCAACACCTATATCATTTTTCATGTCCGCATGGATTACTGAGTAGCCTTTTATTCTAGCTGGTTTGAATAATAACTCATCAATCCAAGGTTGTTCCTGTTCTCTAAATTTTTTGTTTGAACTACCAATATTGACCATAGGAAATACAGCGTTTGGCTTGAGAGAATAGATAATATTTGCCAACCACCTAGCTTCTTCTTTGAACATAATGATTTAATGCGCCATCATTGGACTATATCAACTTGAGAACCAGACTACTAACGATAGAATTAGACTAGTAAGATTATTCACTATAAAGCCATCAAGAACCATGCCCTCTGATATTGCTGTCGAGAAGAAAAAGTTAAAAAATCCACCTTTGCAAATGCACTACTTAGGCGATCGCGTGTTGCGTCAACCTGCAAAGCGTGTGACTAAAATAGATGACGAACTCCGCCAACTGGTGCGCGAAATGCTACAAACTATGTATAGCTCAGATGGCATTGGTTTGGCTGCACCTCAAGTTGGTATTAATAAACAGGTAATTGTCATTGACTGCAAACCAGATGAACCTGATCATCCACCATTAGTATTAATTAACCCCGTCATCAAACAGGTTAGCAGTAAGCTCTCTGTGGCTCAAGAAGGGTGTTTGAGTATTCCTAACGTATTTTTAGATGTAAAACGGCCAGAAGTGGTAACAATCGCCTATAAAGACGAGTATGGCCGTCCCCAAACACTAAAAGCTGATGATTTACTTGGTCGTTGCATTCTCCACGAACTTGATCACCTCAATGGCGTGGTATTTGTAGATCGTGTAGAAAATTCCTTGACTTTAGCCGACGAGCTATCTAAAAATGGCTTCTCGTACCAAGCAGTCAAACCAGTAGCATAGGGTGGTCTAGTAGTGTATTTAACTCCAAAAAGCGGTTTATTTTTAGGTGGTGCTTGTATTGCAGCGATCGCGGCTGTTGGTTCAGTTTTTGAACTCAGCTATGGAGAACCAAATTTTGGTGTCTCAACCACTGCCATTATCCTAGCTTTAAGCATTCCTCTCACCGGATTCTTTTTTATTGCCGCAGTGAAGGATGCACGAGCTAATATGAAATAAGCATCAGGTATATGAAAAAGGTAAGAGGATGAACGAGGAATGCACACTTCACCCTTTTACCTTTTATTTTTTACTATAGCGGTATGTACTTAAATCAGATACATCATAGCCCTCTCCTCGCTTGCGGGGAGGGGGTTGGGGTTCTTGTATCTAACTCAATCAAGAACCGCTACAAGTAATTTGAAGCCGATCTCTAACAGGTATTGCATTAAGTGCCGCTGGCAAAATTGGGATTTATAAAAAGTTTTCAGATTTTTCACAAAAATCTAACAAGATGCTAAATAAAGCTAAGAAATGTTAACTAAATTTTACCAAGCATCTCTACAACTCATTTTTAAGCGATAATAGAAACATAGAAAAAGAGAGTTAACAAAAAAGACTCCTTCTATTCAATAACTAGTTAACCACTAGTAAGTAGAGGTTTTATGACAACCCAAAATTTTCTCATCCCTCATGCTTATACGTATCTAATTGTTAAAATCAGTGTTTTTGTGTTAGCGTTGTTGCTGTGGTTTATATTTACAGCCGCCCCAGTTATTTAATTGCATTCACCAGTTAGAGATGTTTAATCAAACGTCTCTACTTTATAAGTTCTAGCGGTCTAAATCTTGCTGAAAATTAACAGAATTAGTCAGCCAACCCCTGCGCCAAAAAAAGTATAGTAAACTGATTGCAACTAACGCCATTGCTCCTAAACATAAAGGATAGCCCCAATACCAATTTAATTCCGGCATATTGTGGGGTGATTTTTCAGTATTGAAATTCATGCCATATACCCCCGCAATAAAAGTCAAAGGGATAAAAATAGAAGAAACTACTGTTAGCAACTTCATAATTTCATTCATTTTATTGCTAATTGCTGATAAATAAACATCCATTAAACCAGCTACTAATTCTCGATAAGTTTCCACTATATCCATCACTTGGACTGCATGATCATAACAGTCTCGCAGATAGATTCTCACATCATCACTAATTAATTCACTACCATCTCTAATTAAAGAATTAATTGCATCTCTTTGGGGCCAAATTGCGCGGCGTAGTTGTAATAATTCTCGCCGAATTTGATATATTTTTTGTAATGTTTTCTGACTAGGATTAACAATTACTTCTTCTTCTAATTCATCAATCCGTTCTCCATAAAGTTCTAAAACTGGAAAAAATCCATCAATAATTGCGTCTAACAAAGAATACGCTAAATAATCACTGCCTTGTCTGCGGATAATACCTTTATTTTTATCAATTCTCATTCTTACACCATCAAAACAATCATGTTCCGGTTCTTCCTGTATTGTCAGCACATAATATTTACCTAAGACTAAACTCACTTGTTCACTATAAAAACTCCCACTATTGTGATTAGGTACAACCATGTGGGCAATAATCACTAATTGCTGTTCATAATCCTCGATTTTGGGACGTTCTACCATGTTGACAATATCTTCTAAAACTAGAGGATGTAAATCAAAAGTTTGACCTAAACGGTGTAAAATATCTTTGCTACCTAAACCTTGAACATCCACCCAAGAAACGGATTCTGTATCCAAATAGTTAAGACATTCTTCGGGATAACTGATTTGTTTATGAATGAGTTCAGTTTGATTATAGTCAATGAGAAAAATAATCGGTTGTTCAGCATTTTCATCAACAATGATTGTTCCTGGTTGAGTTCCTGGTTCGTGATAGAATTCCTTCCTGCGTGACTTATTAATAGCCCTGGAAACCCGGCGAATTTTCTTAACCATAAATCTTGAGCCTCTAGATATTAGTAATTAAAATTTTAACTCATATAATATAATACTTCTAGTTTATAGCATTTCTTAATCTCATAAAAAACAAATTTATCTGCGTTTATTTGCGGTTAATTTTTCTGATTTTACAGCACTAAAATAAAAATATGCTTATCCAACCAAATCAACAGACATTTTGGTTAATTGAACATGAGGCAAAACCATTACAGCAGATTATAGCTGGTGGTTTTATTTTACCAGATGGACAGGTAGCTATCGCAAGAATTTTACCACATTCCAGTTATGTGACTTTCCCATCTCTATCATCTTTTCAACAACTGCAAAATCAAAGAGGTAGAAAATTAGTATTTGGAGAAAACTCACAAGATGGTTATCATCTACAAAGTTTTAAACTAGTGAGAGATAAAGATGTGACAGGTATTAGCGGCACTGGTATAGTTGCTAGAGGATGTTACTTTCAGTTTTGTAATCAAGGTACTAGTCAAAATTCTGCTAATATTGCTGTTATGCAATGGTTAAAAGCACCAAAATCAACAGCTTGGTATACTCAAGGATGGGAACAAATTGAACTAATTCATGGACATAAAGGTAAAACCAAAATTGTTGTAGATTAAATATACCCTATTTAAAAAAAATTTCCATTTATGAATACTAGCGAAAATCTCATCTTAGTAGTCGGTTCTACAGGTGGAGTCGGACAGCTTGTAGTTAGTAAACTATTAGAAAAAGGCTTCCCCGTGCGTATTCTCACCAGGAATGCAGAAAAAGCCACAAAAATGTTTAACGACACCGTAGAAATTGCAGTTGGTGATATCTGTGAACCCAGCAGCTTGATAGCAGCAATGGCAAATATAACCGCTATTATTTGTTGTACAGGAACTACCGCTTTTCCTTCCGCAAGATGGGAATTTAATCAAACTCCCAATCTTATCGAATTGGGAATCGCTGCATTTAATCCCCAATTTCTAGAAGATAAAGCGAAAAATACCCCTACTAAAGTTGATACTCAAGGTACAATTAACCTTATTTCAGCAGCACCAAAAAACTTAAACAGATTTGTGTTTGTTTCTTCTTGCGGAATTCGGCGTAAACATCAATTTCCTTTTAATATTCTTAATCTTTTTGGTGTGCTTGATGCTAAAGAGAAAGGAGAACAAGCCATTATTAATTCAGGAATACCTTATACTATCATTCGTCCTGGACGTTTAACTGATGGACCATATACATCCTCTGATCTCAATACTTTACTTAAAGCTACAACTCAAGGTAAATTAAACATCATTTTGGGAACAGGAGATACAATTTCTGGTGATACTAGCCGGATTGATGTAGCTGCAAGTTGTGTAGAAAGTTTATTTTATCAAAGTTCCGTTAATAAAGTTTTTGAAATCGTTAATCAAGGAAATAGACCGACTATAATTGATTGGCAAAATCTTTTCTCACAATTATAAAAAAGAGAGCAAAAAACATGAAATTGCATATTTTTAAAATCCCATTTTTTCTCATATTCGCTAGTTTCGTTTTTTCACCAGCAGGTTATACTCAAAAACCCGCATCAAAAACATCTCAACTGTCTGAACAAGTTACCAAATTACGAACACAAGGACAACCAGGATTACAAACATTTCTCAAATCCCATCTTAATAATTTAACATCTCCACCTGAAGCAAAAATCAAAACAGCCTTAGACCAATTGTGCCAACAACGAGATTGTTATGCTTCCAAATTATATTGGTATACAGATTTAGAAAAAGCCAAAGCTGCTGCTAAAATTAGTGGTAAACCAATACTTTCTTTACGATTATTAGGGAGATTAGATACAGACCTTAGTTGTGCTAATAGTCGTTTTTTTAGAGTAGCATTATATCCAAATGCCGAAATTTCTCAAGAATTAAGAGACAAATTTATCTTACATTGGCAAACAGTCCGTCCTGTTCCCAAAATAATAATTGATTTTGGTGACGGACGTAAATTAGAAAGAACAATCACAGGTAATAGTATTCATTACATTTTAGATAGTTCTGGTCGTCCCATTGATGCCATTCCTGGACTTTATGGACCAAAAGCTTTTCTTAAACAACTCCAGCAAGGAGAAGTAATAGCAAAGAATTTGAGTAACCAAAATGGTGACAAATACAATTTATTATTACAACAATACCATTTACGCCGTCTTGATGACATTCAAAACCAATGGAGAACAGATTTATCTAAATTGGGTATTCAATCTCCACCCCCTTTAGGAGAACGTGCAAATAATTCTACATCACCTCCTAATGCTAGACTAGCAGGTTCTTTAGCAGTTTCCAAGGCAGTAGTTGAAAGACCAATACTTAATTCTATTCAACCAGAAACATCAGAAAATGCTTCAGAAATTCTTGACCAAGCAACCTGGAATAGATTAGCAAGATTATATCAAAATGATGCCAAACTTGATAAAAATAGCATAAATTTAATTGAGGATAAAAAATTGCCAAATCCAACAGATAAAAATAATTTATCTAGAGTAATTCGTAATTTTGAAACCGTCATGGCATTAGATACAGTCAGAAACGAATATATGCTACATAGACAAATTCATCAATGGTTTTTAGCAGAAAATCAAACAGCAGATATTAATCAATTGAATGACAAAGTTTATGCTGAATTGTTTTTAACTCCTAGTTCTGATCCTTGGTTGGGTTTAGTCAACAATGATAGTTATAGTGCCATTGATAATGGTGGTATTGTTGGGAGAAATTAGGGTTGGGCGACTAGAAAGATGCCTCCGGCACGCTGACGCGTAGCTTGCTTCTCGAAGAGTACGCTACTATAGAAGCAAAGTCCACCTCCGTGGACTAAAAACAATTCAACCCACGTAGGTGGGTTTTGTCTTTGTAGCCGCGACTTACAGTCGCCCAGCGCGTCATAAATTAGACAAATTTTAAAGAATCTAATCTTCCTAAAACATTCATATCTTCAACGTCTAATTCTACAGGAATCCCACTGCGAATTAGTTCTGAAAAATCTTCATTGGGAATCATAATTGTTAAGGCGTAAAGACGAGTTTTTCCAGTATTTCTAATCAAATGAGTACCTGTAGGTGGCACTAACAAACTATCACCAGCTTTGATATCTACAGTTTTACCATCACAAATTGCAATGCCTTCTCCTTTGAGGATAAAAAACATTTCTACAGCCCATTGATGCCGATTTGGTGGTGTTTGTCCACCGACATCAAATATTTCCACACAGCAAGTTAAAGAAGTATTAGCACTTGCGGAATCAAAGATAATTGCTAATCGGTTAGAGTCATGAGGACTAATCCGATACGCTTGATAATCTTTGGGAGATTTGACAATGGGAATTACACAAAGAGTGTCGTACATATTGGTAATGGGTAATGAGTATTTTTTACCCAATTAATTATAAATTGCCGTTAAAATTGCCGAAGAATTGGTTACAAAACCGAAACATTGTTGGACATTATATAAAGTTGCTAACCAACAATATTCAGGTGAAGTTGTGGCCGTACAATCTTTGACTAAAATACAGTCATATCCTAAAAAATTGGCATCACACAAAGTTGATAAAACACATTGATCCGCATTTACACCTGCAAAAAACAATGTAGTTAAACCCAAATTTCGCAAAATACTATCTAAAGGTGTATCCCAAAATCCACTCATCCGATATTTATCAATCTGAATGTCTTCTGGTAGCTGTTCTAGTTCTTCTACCACCGCAGCCGACCAACTACCTTTCATTAGTACCTTAGAACCGTTACTAGGCAAAGGATCACCTAATCCGACGCTTTCCCCTGTGGGGTTGTATACGTGCAGTAAAGCAGGGCTGATATTCAGTAAATCAGGACGATTTGCCCAATTTAACCAAATTATAGGTATACCAGCAGATCGAAATTGTGGTAATAATTGTTGCAGAGGTGCAATTGGTTGACGGGCAGGGGTGACATCTACACCAATGTGTGCTAACCAACCATCAGGATGACAAAAATCATTTTGCATATCAATGATCATGATAGCAGCTTTGGATAAGTCACAACGCAGGGTTTTAGTTTCTGTTGCTAAAATAACTGGGTTTACAGTCTTTTGAGGACGGGTAATATCTGCAAATGTCTGATTTACTTCCCAAGCATTTGGGGCAAATCCTAATTTTCGAGTGGGTAGATTCATAAATGCCAATTCTCAATATCGTTTTTTACGTTGTAGCTTAAAATTAGGTTAATAGATCAATTACTTAATTAAGGTTAAAATCATGGACTTGACAATCAAAAATACTTTAATTAGCGTTGACGATAGTTACGTAACTACAGATGTACAGGTTATAAATGGTAGAATTACCGCTATTGCCTCTAATTTAGAGATAATTGGTACAGAAATTAATGGAGAAAATAAACTTTTACTCCCTGGTTTTTTCAATGCCCATACCCATTCTTCGGAAATGTGGCAACGAGGGGTAATTCCCCCTTTACCTCTTGAATTATGGTTAGCACATTTATATGATTTTACTCCTTTAGATACAGAACAAGTTTATCTTAGTGCTTTGGCAACAGCAGCAGAAACTTTACTTTCAGGAGGGACAAGTGTAGTAGATCATTTAGTATTAATTCCTGGACAAGAATTAGAAACAATCTCTACAGCAGTTCGCGCTTACCAAGAAATAGGAATCCGGGCTTTTATTGCCCCTCTAATTCAAGATGAATCTTTGAGTATGGGCATCCCTAAGGGAGAATCACAAGCAAATCATGAACCCTATTTTCGTTCGTGGGCAGAAACTTTAGCAATTATTGAAACAGCGGTAAAACAATTTCATCAACCAGAATTAGGAATTAATATTTTAGTTGCCCCGACGGGAATTCAGTTATGCAGCGATGATTTATTTACAGGATGTATTGAGTTAAGTAACAAGTATAATCTTTGTCGTCACACCCATTTATTAGAAACCAAAGCCCAGGAAAAACTGGCTGAAGAAAAATATGGTTGTACTGCGGTTGCCCATTTACAACAAATTGGGTTTTTGAACAGTTGCACAACTTTAGCACATTGTGTATGGTTAAACGAATCTGATATTAATATCCTTGCCCAAACACAATCTACAGTTGTTCACAATCCTTTAAGTAACCTGCGGTTAGGCAGTGGTATTGCCCCCATTATCAAATATATTCAAGCGGGAGTTAATGTGACTTTTGGCTGTGACGGTGCTTCTAGCAATGACTCCCAAGATTTGTTAGAAGCTATTAAAATTGGTTCGATTCTACATAATATTACAGAACTAGATTATCAACACTGGATTACACCCCGTCAATCTGTAGAAATGGCATCTTTAGGAGGTGCAAAAGGTTTAAATTTAGAAAATGAACTTGGTTCTCTTACTGTTGGTAAAAAAGCTGATTTAGTTTTATATGATCTCAATAATTTATCATTACTGCCTCGCACAGATCCTATTGGTTTATTAGTTTTAGGTCGTCCTGTCAATGTTGTTAATAGTGCTTGGGTGAATGGTAAGCAAATTATTAGTAATGGAAAAATTACTACAATTAATATTGATGAACTGCGACAGGAATTATTTAACCTAAGTCACTGGGGAACCCAACCTAAATCAGCTAATGTAGATAAATTAGCACCTCATTATCGGCAAGTCATGGGATTAGATTAACGTTAAGTATTAACCCAAGTTGCTAGTTATAACTATAAGCCTTTTAGATCCCCCTAAATCCCCCTTAAAAAGGGGGAGTTTGATTAATTTCCCCCTTTTGTAAGGGGGAGAGGGGGGATCTGATTGAGAAATAAACCTGCATATTTGTAACTAGCAACTGACGTTATTAGAATATAGTAATTTCATCACCTATCTTGCAAGTAGGTGAGAGGCTTATACTTTTGAGTTAAAGCAATCTATTATTCACCTACTTTTACTGAATATAGTTTTGCAAAATTAGAAAAAACCTAGCTATGTAGGGGTTTAGGAATGCTAAACCCCTAGCTGTAGAATCAAATAACTCAGCCGTTTTGAGGATAACTAGGGTTTTTTATCAGTCTTCACCTTAGCTTCTACCTTGACACTTTTCACACCAGCTACTTCCTTAATCAAAGTTTCAGCTTGAGTGATTTCTTTTTCAGAAGTTGCTGTTCCTTTAAGGGTAATTTTACCATCTTTGTTGACTACTTCCAACTTGTTACCAGGTAAACCTGCTTTTAGCTTTTTGCTAATTTCGGTTTTTAAGTCAGTTGTAGATACAGAAGTTGCGGTAGGAGTGGCAGTAGAAGTTGCGGTAGGAGTTGCGGTAGGAGTTGCGGTAGAATCATCTGTAGTCCGCGTAGTATCAGAAGCAGGTTTTGCTGGGACAACAGGATTTGTATTAGTAGGTTCTGAACCCGTTTTTGGCGCTTCTTGACAACCAACCATACCAGCTACTAAAACACTACTAACTAAAAAAGGAATGAGTTTTTTCATGTTGATTTCCCAAATTTAATAATTGAAGCGATGGATTTTACCGTGAGTGATGCCCACTAGGTGTAAATCTTAAAGAAAGAATTAAATTGCTACACCCAAAATTCATAAACCAAACACCCGGATAACTGACGATATGAC
>JANMGZ010000428.1:0-2222 GCA_031374905.1 Dolichospermum sp. OTE_70_metabat_362_sub | reverse complement strand
CACTCAGTCTGGTTTGCAGTGGTTGGGCTATACCCCAATGGTGGAACAGGTATGTTTTGCAGATGCAGTTGTATCTTAAAATATAGGCAGTAGGAAAGAAAAAGATAAATATTTTCCTCTGCTTTCCTGCCTAATTTTCTAAAAAGTCGCTCTCATTGACTATTGATAGCTTCGGTCACATTTGCAGTCAAGACTCTTTCTTGCTGATAATTATCTTTCAAATTATCAGAACCGCTTTGAAGAAGATCCTTTTCACCTATTCGTTTTGCTAATGCTAATAGTAAGTACACACTAAATAGGTATCCAGCCGCTAAAATAAATATCATCATAGGCATATTTCCGTAAATCATTGTTCCCCCATGTTTGCTTGCTAAGGAATATAAATTTCATTAAAAACTAGCAGGACTTCAGTTAATCAAGTAGTTCTTGACGACTGTAGTTAGCTAATCAGAAGTGTCCAGAAAAAAATTACTTTTCTCTGTCCAATCAATTATTTTCTTTAATATCAAGTTTCGCAGGCCATACATCCGATAGCAGTAACGTTGCTAAATAACAACTTTAACTGCGCTCATCAGCAGTCTACCTAGCCTGTGTTATTGACCTCACCCCAATTTAAATAAATATATGCTAAAATACAACGCTTGCTGAATACGTTGAATCATTTCCATAATTGGAACAGCATAATTTGAAAAAAAGGCATGATTGTCGCTCAGAAGTTGGGAATAATTCCTATTTTTTCTTTGGCGACGATTTATTTTATACTCACAACACTGTATGATAAAATCATCTAATGATGGCTTTACTTTGGAAGTGAATAATTTGAAAAGTTTAATATTCTTAGATATTAGCCTAACACAACCAGCTTGAATTTGAAGCTAATTTCTAGACTAAATTTTAAAATTTTTCACTGCTGACAGACAGTTGCAGATTACTGACAGTGCCTGTTATTTTACTAACATAGATACTGGACAATTACGCAAAATCGCGCAAAAAACAACTAATCTTAAATGCTTTTAATTTTAACATATTCTTATAAATATTGAAAATCAGATTCCCCGAGGAAAACTTTGCGCTGACACTGGGTTATCTTAAAATTAAAGGATATGTAAACTTTCGTAACCTAAGCCAGAGTCCGCCCATCCATGACCCCAGCCACCTCCCTGTTTACCCCTGTGGAAGCAGACCTGCAAATACTAGCAGATAACCTTAAACAGCTAGTTGGAAATCGCCACCCCATTCTCTATGCAGCAGCCGAACATTTATTCGGCGCTGGGGGAAAGCGCATCAGACCCGCGATTGTTTTGCTTATATCTCGAGCAACAATGCTAAAAAAAGACATTACAACGCGTCACAGAAGACTAGCAGAAATTACAGAAATGATCCATACAGCCAGTTTGGTACATGATGATGTAGTAGATGAGTCAAATGTCCGGCGTGGTGTACCAACTGTACATAGTTTGTTTGGTAATCGTATTGCTGTGCTTGCAGGGGATTTCCTATTTGCTCAATCGTCTTGGTATTTAGCGAATCTAAATAATTTGGATGTTGTTAAACTACTTTCTGAAGTAATTATGGATTTAGCTGCTGGAGAAATCCAACAAGGGCTAAATCGCTTTGATCCTAGTCTTTCTACGGAAACCTACCTGCAAAAGAGCTATTACAAAACAGCATCATTAATTGCCAACAGTTCCAAAGCCGCTGGCTTAATTAGTGACACCTCCCTGGAAACTGCCGAACACTTGTACAGTTATGGTCGCCATTTAGGTCTTTCCTTTCAGATAGTAGATGATATTCTTGATTTCACCAGTTCAACAGACACTCTGGGTAAACCAGCAGGTTCTGATCTCAAAAGTGGCAACCTGACAGCACCAGTTTTATTTGCCTTGGAAGAAAAACCCTACTTGGAAGTCTTGATTGCCCGAGAGTTTGCTCAGGAAGGGGATTTAGAGCAGGCATTGGCACTAATTCATGATAGTCAAGGTATTCAGCGAGCTAGAGAATTAGCTGCTCACCATGCTAAATTAGCCACTGACGATATCAGTATTTTAGAACCATCAGAATCACGCCAAGCACTTATGAATTTGACTGAATATGTACTAAGTCGGCTTTACTAGAAAAATTTAGGGCGATTTCAGATTTGGGATTTTGGAGATTAAATCTCCTCAATCCCAAATTTATTTAGGCAATATTGGGAGGAACTGTTTTTTTGCCTTTAAATTGTT
>JANMGZ010000511.1:0-6440 GCA_031374905.1 Dolichospermum sp. OTE_70_metabat_362_sub | reverse complement strand
AGTGATGTGGAAATTTTAGCAGCTAGTATCAAGTCACCAGCAGAAGCAGCCGCGTCTCTTCAAGCCGGTGCAAATCATCTCACCTTACCTTTAGCAATGTTGCAAGCCATAGCCACCCATGAATTTTCTCATCAAACCGTTGCTGATTTTGCGGCTGGAGGAATTGGTTTAACAATTTAACTTAATAGTCTCAATCCTATATAGAGAAGACTATTAGTGAATCAATGGAGGGTTTCACCCCTCATACTTAAAAGCTTGATTTTGCATAATTAGAATTTTTTTAAATCGGTTTTATAGTCAGAGATTAAATGCCTTAAAAACCAATGAAATCAAGTTATATCAACAATGATGGGTGTGACCCCCTATTAATTATTCCCAGAAAATATAGGTTGCAAACTGTTAGAGGTGAACAAATAAAAAATTTTAAAATAAATGCCAAATTGGCAACCATCATGAAACGAACCAGGCTAAATTATATTAGACAAGCGAAAACAAGAGAGTTGTTAAGAAACTGAATCAATCAGTATAAAGCCCTTGTTGAGATTGTTTAAAAAATAAATAGAATTAGTATTTGCTGCATAGGAATACCTGCTAAGTATAGACGTTATCGTTAACCTGCAAATTACCCCCCTAATTAGCGGTTTTTGTCTATATAAATAAAATTCCTAATCGCTTCAGCAGCAAATGGTAGAGTGGGAGAGAAAGGCGCTTGGTAATGCCTCCTCCCACTCTCTTTTTTTGGGTACTTTTTATAAATTCTTAACCCACTTTCTGCAATTTAAATTAAATATTTTTGCCAACACATTTGTTCAAAAAAGAGGATGAAGAGAGATCAGATTTTTGTGTTGGCGAAAGTGATGGAAGAAGGTTATTATTATTGATAATCAGCATTAGATAATATCACAATATTTACTGATAATGATTAGCTGCGTAAATCATTGTAGGGGAACATTTAATAGAGATCAAGCATCATTCATGTTTGTTAAGTTTTTGGAGTGAGAACAAAAAAACCATTGCGAACAAACAAGTTTTGATAGCCAGTATATTTCCAAACCTAGTTAAATTCTTCAATGCCGAAACTTATTCACTAATCTTTAGTATAAAAACTGGTTGATCTGAATGTAAAGGAGTCTACTTACCTGGCGTTAGTGAAAATATAATACCAGCGAGATTGAAATTTACTT
This sequence comes from Dolichospermum sp. OTE_70_metabat_362_sub, assembly GCA_031374905.1. Taxonomy (GTDB): domain Bacteria; phylum Cyanobacteriota; class Cyanobacteriia; order Cyanobacteriales; family Nostocaceae; genus Dolichospermum. The sequence continues at coordinate 5,256 of JANMGZ010000511.1, read as the reverse complement.
GATCAAAAAGTTTTATGTTGAATATTAGAAAAAACTATAATATAATCTTAGGATATGGTTAAGAGTTTTGGCATAAGTTAATTGCATTGAAGTTTAACGATTAGTTAATCAATTGTTAGCCTTGTGAAAGCTATGATTATGGTATTGGTGTCAGCCCTGCCTATTACACAGATTTAAACAAGACTTCGCATTGGTCAACAGTTAGCTACAGCGAAATCAAGTTATCCATATAAGGTGTGAGGAGAAAAGGAAAAATGTCTAATATTTTGTGGAAATCTCTGGTGGTTAGCCCAGCAGTTTTGGGAGCAGCGTTGTTAGTATCTTCAACAGCGATCGCTACTCCGAGTAACGCCAAGGAATCATCATCAATTGCAACTTCCTCTACGACAGAAGTTGCCCAAAAGCCGGAAGTATTGGCTAAAGAAACCAAGGAAGCCCAGGTTTTAGCTCAAGTTAATCGCTACAGCAACGAAAACAATGCTTCCTTGTCTCAGGTAACATCAGTTTCTCAATTCTCTGATGTTCAACCCACAGATTGGGCATTCCAATCTTTGCAGTCCTTGGTGGAGCGATACGGTTGTATTGCAGGTTATCCCAATGGCACATATCGCGGTAATCGGGCGTTAAGCCGTTATGAATTTGCGGCTGGTTTGAATGCTTGTTTAGATCGTGTAAATGAATTGATTGCCACAGCAACAGCTGACATGGTAACAAAACAGGATTTAGCAACATTACAGCGTTTGCAAGAAGAATTTTCTGCTGAATTGGCAACTTTACGTGGTCGTGTAGATACCTTGGAAGCGCGGACTGCTGAATTGGAAGCAAATCAATTCTCCACTACCACTAAACTTAAAGGTGAAGCTATTTTTGCTGTCACTGATACTTTTGGTGGCGAAACAGGCAGAGCTAACCGTGCAGTTTTCCAAGATAGAGTACGTTTAGGCTTGGAAAGCAGCTTTACGGGTAGAGATATCTTAACAACCCGTCTGGCTGCTGGTAATGCTCAAGGCTTTGATTTAAAAAACAAGGATAGTAGTTCTGTTGCTCCTCCTGGCTTTAACGGAGTCGGTAAGCAAACTTTTGAAGTCGGTAGCACTGGTACTAACGCCGTAGAAATTGACAAATTGACCTATGAAGCTCCTCTAGGACCAGCAAGAGTTTATCTTGCAGCTAGTGGTGGGCAACATAGCGATTATGCCGCTGTTAACAATCCTTACTTCTTTGATAAAACAGATGGCGGTAAAGGTGCTTTAACCACATTTGCATCTGAAAACCCAATCTACCGCGTTGGTGGTGGTTCTGGTATTGCATTGAATGTACCTTTTGGGAAACCTGGTGATAGTTTCTTTAAACCAAGTTCTCTAACATTAGGTTACTTGGCTTCAAATAACACAGTCTCAAATGCTGCTAATCCTGCCCCTGGTCAAGGGTTATTTGACGGTAATTATGCAGCTTTAGGTCAGTTAAACTTTAATGTTGGCAATCGTCTTGCTTTGGCTACAACCTATGTGCATGGTTATCATAAAGCAGGTACTAGCTTATTTGATTCAGGACTTGATGGTGGTGCTTTAGTTGGTACAACCCAAGCTAACACCCTAGCTGGTCCTAGCTCTAGCAACTCCTACGGTATTTCTGCTGCTTTTAAACCCAGTAACAAACTTTCTGTGAGTGGCTTCGTTTCCTATCATGACGTTATTCCTGAAGGTCCTGGTGTTAGCAAAGAAGCTTGGAGTTATGGTCTTGGTTTAGCTTTACCTGATTTTGGTAAGCAAGGTAATGTCTTGGGTATCTTTGGTGGCGCTCAACCTTACTCATTAAGTGGGGCTGATAGAACGACTCCATACCAAGTTGAAGGCTTCTATAAGTATCGCGTTTCGGAAAATATCTCCGTTACACCTGGAGTTATTTGGGTGACAGCCCCTGGACAAAATAATGGTAGTAATGATGCCTTTATCGGTACACTCAGAACAACTTTCAGCTTCTAGACAATTAAAAGTAAAAGTCTGCTGATAAGTTTAAAGTTTATTTTACCCTGCCACTAGGCGGGGTTTTTTGTGGGCAGAAAAAACCCCAGCAAAGAACCGGAGTATACTGAAAAAGATATGAACTGTCAGGTTTTGCTCATATTCAAAATTCAACCTTTATCTTGGATTACTGCTTGTGGAACTATCGTGTAAATCTGAATACGCAATTTTGGCGTTATTAGAAATGGCTACTCATTATGAAAATGGGGAACCGATGCAAATTCGGCAAATCGCTACGCAACAAAAGATACCTGATCGCTACTTAGAACAACTATTAGCAACTTTACGCCGTGGAGGTATAGTTAAAAGTCAACGGGGTTCAAAAGGTGGCTATCTGTTGGCGCGAGAACCTCGAAAAATTAGTATTTTTGAGATTTTAGAATGTTTAGAAGGTTTAGATGTGCAAACTGGTGAGCAAAATACTAACCCCACAAGTTTAGACAATTCTGTGGTGTCAGAAATTTGGCAAGAAGCCCGTCAAGCAGCAAATGCAGTGTTACAAAATTATTCGCTTCAGGATCTTTGTGAAAAACGTGATTCCCGGCGGCAGTTGGATATAATGTACTACATTTAAGGAAAGAAAAATTTATTATGCGAATTGTTGAAAATATTACGGAATTGATAGGACAGACACCTTTAGTTAAGTTAAACCGGATTCCTCAAGAATTAGGCTGTGTGGCGACAATTTTGGTGAAATTGGAAAGTATGAACCCTTCGGCATCGGTAAAAGACCGCATTGGGGTAAGTATGATTACTGCGGCTGAGAAAGAAGGACTAATTGCGCCTGGAAAGACAATTCTGGTAGAACCAACATCGGGAAATACGGGAATTGCTTTGGCAATGGCGGCGGCAGCGAAGGGGTATAAATTAATTTTAACAATGCCGGAAACCATGAGTGCGGAACGGCGGGCAATGTTAAGAGCTTATGGCGCCCAATTGGAACTCACACCAGGAATTGAGGGGATGAGTGGGGCGATTCGTCGGGCGCAAGACATAGTAGATAGAACACCTTATGCCTATATGTTGCAGCAGTTCCGTAATCCGGCCAATGCTCAAATTCACCGGGAAACTACGGCTGAGGAAATTTGGGCAGATACTGATGGTCAGGTTGATATACTCGTGGCTGGAGTGGGGACAGGGGGAACGATTACTGGGGTAGCGGAAGTGCTAAAAAAACGGAAACCGAGTTTTACTAGCGTAGCTGTAGAACCCGCTAATAGCCCGATATTATCGGGAGGTAAACCAGGCCCTCATAAAATTCAAGGCATTGGGGCGGGTTTTATTCCTCAAGTCTTAAAGGTAGAATTGATTGATGAGGTAATTACGGTTACTGATGAGGAGGCGATCGCTTTTAGTCGGAGATTAGCTAGGGAAGAAGGGCTACTATCAGGAATTTCCAGCGGTGCAGCCCTGTGTGCAGCCGTTCGTGTCGCCCAACGTCCAGAAAATCAGGGACGCTTAATTGTGATGATTCAGCCTAGTTTCGGTGAGAGATATTTAAGTACACCTTTATTCCAAGACCTAGAAGCAAAAACTGCAATTAGCACCAGTTAACAATCTATTGGATTCATGTCCGACTCTAACCATTACGACACTCTCAAAGTTAGTAACCATGCCAGCCTTGCGGAGATTAAACAAGCTTATCGCCGCTTGGTGAAAATTTTTCATCCTGATAGTAATCAAGAAATAACAAATAATGAGCAAATTATTCGTGTCAATGTTGCTTATGAAGTTTTAAGTGATAGTAAAAGTCGCTTTGATTATGATGAAAAACTCCGTCATAGTCAGCAAAAATTCCATGAGGTTCGCCAAAAACGCGCAGAATCTGCTCAACAACATTATAAAGCAGCTAGAAACACTAGAAAAGATGTTGATGAGAATATTGAAGAATGGTTACGTTTAGTTTATAAACCAGTAAATCGGATACTTTCAACAATTCTCAATTCTTTAGAAGGAGAAATTGAGGAATTAGCCGCAGATCCTTTTGATGATGATCTTTTAGACCAATTTCAAGATTATTTAGAATCCTGTCGGGAAGATTTGAGAGACGCACAAATTAAGTTTCGGTCTTTGCCAAATCCTGCTAGTTTTGCAGGAGTAGCAGCGCATATTTATTATTGCATGAGTCAAGTGGCAGACGGAATAGAAGAATTAGCTTACTTTCCATTAAGCTATGATGATCGTTATTTACACACAGGACAAGAGTTATTTCGGATAGCAAAAAGATTGTATCGGGAAGCGCAAGAGTCGGTTACTTGATCAGAAATAATCAAAGTTACAAAATATGATCAACGAAATTTATTCTTAGTTCACAAATTGGGAAGAGTCTAATATTAACCAATAGGATAACATCCAGACTTGACTGCATGAATAAATTCACTACCGGCTAGTGGTCTTCCCCGTTTATAAACTGCTTCTTGCGGTTGTCCCCAACCTAATTGCAAAATTATTTCTAAAAAATTAGGGTTTTCCCACTTTAACAAAGTTGCCCATTCTGTTCTCTGGACAATTCTTTCTACATCTAGTTTGGCAATTTTTTGATGTTGTTTACCATTGCTAAAACTTAAATATAAATCCATTTCTTCTGTCACGGTGTACCAAAATTCTAAAATTTCAGTTTTGGCAGATTTCAATATTTTTAAATCACTTTCTAAAGCAATTAATTCAGCATCAATTTCTGAATAATGTAGATGTTGACCCTTAACAGTAATATCTTTGTAGATAATTCCAGAAACTTGATTTTCTCGTTGATATTCATGAATAGAGGCTTTAAAATCTTGGTAAGCAGTAAATCTTTGCAGTCCGTCAGTTCTCACAAACTGATCTATAACTGGATTACCAGAAACAGTTAAATCTAATTTTAACCGTTCTCCTTTTAAGCAAGCTTGGCGTTCGGTTGCCAATATCTGAATTAACTCTTGGGTATTGTAAATATTTGACATCAGAACAAGACCTAATTAGTCATTAGTTATTCATTATCGGTTGTGAAACTAATTGTTAATTTTGTATCAAATGATAATCAAGATGTATTGAAGATTTAATTATTATCTCTTGATGGAAATATAAATACCGTATCAGAACCAACTATTTGTCGTATTGTTTATTCCATAGGTATGAATTTGGATATTAAGTTTTTATTGATGCGGTAAATGCAAATACAGCAGGTATTGCAGCTAACTATATGAATCAGATTGTCCAACAATATGGTTTAAGTTTAGAACAAGGTCAACGC
>JANMGZ010000374.1:0-9640 GCA_031374905.1 Dolichospermum sp. OTE_70_metabat_362_sub | reverse complement strand
GTATCTTAGAGGTATGTTAGAGGAAGTGGTAACCCGTCCCAACGTGGGTTAAAAAAGACTGCTTAGTAGCAAGGATCACCACAATAATCTCCATGACAGAACTCGAACAGTCACCTGAGTAAAAACTATGAATTAAGACATAGATAATATGACTTTAAATTTTTTTTAACACTCCCTTAATAATCAAAACAGTCGCTACAAATCAAGGCTTTTTTAAATTTGCCGAAGGTATTACATTATAGTTAATGTCGTAAGCTGTTAGGCTGTTAATTCCCAGATGGAAATAGCCGCAAAGACCAGGAGTAGAGGAGAAAGAATTTACCCAATCCCCTTAATTACCCAGAATTGGTGATTGTTATATGAATAAAAAAAATACTCTGTTACGTTATTCGATATAGTAAATACTATGACTATGACGAAAATTTACAAAGATGAAATACTACGTTACCTTGTTCGATAGTAACTATCTAACTCGTGGTTTGGTGATGTATGAATCTTTACTGCGTCATGCAGGTGAGTTTCATCTCTGGATTATTTGTTTTGACGATTTAGCGTATCAACTTTTAGGACAACTAAATCTTGCCAAAGTAACTTTAGTTTCTTTGTCTCAATTTGAAGATCCGGAACTTTTACGGATTAAACCGCAAAGAACGCCAAGAGAATACTGTTGGACTTGCACTCCTTCAACTCTTTTATATGTTTTGAATACAGAACCTCATGTAAATACTATCACTTATTTAGATGCGGATTTGATGTTTTTTTCATCACCAGAGCCAATATTTACGGAAGTAGATAAGGCCTCAATTCTGCTCATAGAACATCGCTATTTATCTAAATATGATACATCTGCAACTAACGGTATATATAATGTCCAATTTATGATGTTTCGTCGCAACCAGGAAGGATTAAATGCTCTCAAATGGTGGCGCGATCGCTGTATAGAATGGTGCTATGCTAAATATGAGAACGGTAAATTTGGCGACCAAAAATACTTAGATGATTGGCAGGAACGTTTTAGTGGAGTTCATATCCTCCAACATCTAGGGGCTGGACTTGCACCTTGGAATGCAGCCCAATACAAATTAACAAAAAATAATCAAGATATATTTGTTGAAGAATACCCCTTAATTTTTTATCATTTCCATAATTTCAACATCCATCGCTTAAAAATTCAATCTTTTTCAATTTATCCACTAACACCAGAAATTTGTGAATGGATTTATTATCCCTATTATCAAAAATTGAATCAAAGCTACAAAGAAATTCAAAATCTCATACCTGCATTTAAATTAGGGACTGTTTATTTTCCTAAATTTCCCAAAAGGCCTGATAATCTATATCGGTTCATTCGCACTATGATTAGAGATATAAGACATGGGAAATACTACTATTATATGTGAAGCTTATCAAGGTAAAAAAGTTCTAATTACTGGTGGTTTGGGCTTTATTGGTAGTACCTTAGCGATGCGATTGGTAGAATTGGGGGCTGATGTAACGTTGGTTGATTCTATGATTCCAGAATATGGGGGGAATTTATTTAATATTGAACCGATTAAAAACCGAGTGCGAGTAAATTTTTCTGATGTCCGCGATCTTCATAGCATGAAATATTTAGTTAAAGAGCAGGATTATCTCTTTAATTTAGCAGGTCAAGTCAGTCATATTGATAGCATGACCGACCCTTTAACAGATTTGGATATCAATACTAGAGCGCAAGTTGTGATTTTAGAAGCTTGTCGGCAGTTTAATCCCGGTATTGTCGTGATTTTTGCCAGCACCCGACAAATTTATGGTAAGCCTCAATACCTACCTGTAGATGAACTTCATCCTCTCTGTCCTCCCGATGTCAATGGTATTAATAAGCTGGCAGGAGAGTTTTATCACACCTTGTACTACAATGCTCATAATCTGAATACAGTATCTCTGAGACTGACAAATACTTATGGACCAAGACAGTTACTAAAACACAAAAGACAGGGATTTATTGGTGTATTTGTGCGCCAAATTATCCAAGGAGAAAAAATCAAAATTTTTGGGACTGGGCAACAAATTAGAGATATGAATTATGTTGATGATGTTGTTGATGCTTTCGTGATAGCTGGGGCAAATTCTGACTGTTATGGTCAAGTTTATAATCTAGGCGGTAATGAACCGATCAATTTAATGAATTTTGCCAAATTACTGATAGAGTTAAATGGTGCTGGAGAGTTCGAGATTGTTCCTTTTCCTTCAGAAAAAAAACGCATTGATATTGGAGATTATTATGGAGATTACAATAAATTTTCTCAAGTGACTAGTTGGCAACCTAAAATTTCTCTAAAACAGGGATATACCCAAATGATTAGTTATTACAAAGAGCATCTCAAAAAATATCTAAATTAAGAAAAATTCTCTTGAATAACCATGAAAATTCCTTTTGGTGATTTGAAACGCCAGTATCAAAAGTTGAAACCGATTATTGATCAAGCTACTCAGGAAGTTTATAATCATGGCTGGTTCATTCTCGGAAATCAAGTTCAAAGTTTTGAACATAAGTTTGCTCATTATTGTGGTGCCAAGTATGGAGTTGCAGTTGGTTCGGGAACAGCAGCTTTACATTTAGCTTTAGTTGCCAGTGGGGTGGAATATGGAGATGAGGTAATTACTGCGGCTAATACCTGTATACCCACTCTTTCAGCAATTTCCTTGGCGGGGGCAGTTCCCGTATTGGTTGATATTGATGAAATCACATATACTATTAATCCATCTTTAATTGCCGCCAGAATAACTTCAAAAACCAAGGCAATTGTTCCTGTTCACTTGTATGGACAATGCGCCGATATGAGTCCTATTTTAGAAGTAGCCCAACAATATAATCTGACTGTTATTGAAGATTGCGCTCAGGCTCATGGTTCTCGTTATAAAAATCAAATGGCGGGAACAATTGGTGATGTGGGGTGTTTTAGTTTTTATCCTAGTAAAAATCTCGGGGCTTTTGGCGATGGTGGTTTGGTATTAACTAATAATCCAGATCTTGCGGAAAAAGTCACTAAACTAAGAAATTATGGACAAGAAGAGCGATACTATCACAGTATTAAAGGATTTAACAGCCGATTAGATGAATTGCAAGCGGCTATTTTAAATGCTAAATTACCCTATTTGAATAGTTGGAATCAACGTCGTCGGGAAATTGCCCAGCGTTATCATCAGGCTTTTTCTACTATTGGTATTGTTTGCCCTCTGGAAGAGCCAAAACGGTTTCATATCTATCATTTATATGTGATTAGAGTCCCGCAACGCGATCGCTTTCAACAATTACTTCAAGAAGCAGGGATTGCGACAATTATCCATTATCCTGTTCCTGTGCATTTACAACAATCCTATGTTGAATGTGAATGGCAAAGTCGGTTTTTACCTGTTACGGAAAAATTAGCATCTGAAATTGTGAGTTTACCATTGTATCCTGAATTAACAGATGAAGAAGTTAATTATATTATCAAAAAGGTGATTGATACTTATGAGCAAATTAAATACACTCAAACATATTTCCCAAGAAATACTACCACCATTATTATGGAAAGGAATAAGGCAAGTTAAGAATAGCTTAAAATTTAAGACTTTTTACTATATTGAATGGGAATATATTCCTGAAGGATGGAAAAGACAAAATCAAGATCCTCATATTAAGGGTTGGAATATTGAATCTGTTTTAGAAGCTTATCAAGCTAACTGGCCAACCTTTATTAAAAATTTAGAATCAACTTTACCTTTGGGGATTTCTCCTGAGTCAAATTCAGCAGATCAGACCAATACAATGTTTCATAATATTATGATGACCTATGGCTATGCTTTAGCCGTAGCTTCCCGTAATTTAACTCAATTCTCTCTATTAGATTGGGGAGGAGCGATTGGTCATTATTATTTAATTAGTCAAAAATTAATTCCCGATTTGATTATAGATTATCATTGCAAAGATGTCCCTGTATTAGCAGAATATGGGCAAAAATTATTCCCAGAAGCTCATTTTTATAGTGATGAAAGCTGTTTAAGCAGGAAATATGATTTGGTATTTGCGAGTGGATCATTTCATTATTCACAAAATTGGCAACATACCTTAAAGGGTTTGGCTGAAGCAACCAAAGGTTATTTATTTATTACTCGCTTACCAGTTGTTCATCAAGTTCCATCTTATGTGATGGTTCAACGTCCTTATCAATATGGATATAATACAGAGTATTTGGGTTGGTGTTTGAATAAAGATGAATTTTTACAATATGCTAAAAGCATTAATTTAACCCTAGTTCAAGAATTTGTAATTGGTGAAAATCCCCGGATTCATAATGCTCCCGAACAATGCCAATATTGGGGATTTTTGTTTAAGTTAGCATGAAAGTCACCAACCAAATTTAATAATATCAAAAGTAGATAATTTTTCCTTGTTCACCCATGATCAAGAAACTTAGCTTTCATTTCTTCTAATTCTTTATCTATAGGATCTTTGCTAGTAGATTGTGGTTGAGGTTTACCACCTGTAAATTGAGTTTTCATTTCTTGTAATTCCTTCTCTATTGGGGTGGAACTTTTCACTACAGCGGGAGGTTGAGAAGTAGATGGTGTTATTTGTATGGGGGTTACAGATAATTGTTGAAAATTCAAATCTTTGATCACTTCATCAACTGTTTGGTAGCGATGACTGGGGATACTTTCTACCATTTTGTCAATGATTTGACTTAATTCTTTACTGACAGGAGTTTTGAGATATTGTCTCCAGATCCAAGCTGCATTATGGGTATCATAGGAGTCGAAAGGCGATCGCTCTGTTAACAGATTAATACAAGTTACCCCTAAACTATAGATATCACTGGCAAAAAGTGCCTTTCCTCGCATTTGTTCCGGGGCGACATATTCGGGACTACCTATACTTGTTCCCGTGCGGTTGAGGGCTGTTCCTGTGGTGGATTTGGCTGCCCCAAAATCAACTATCACTAATTTGCGATCGCTGTGGCGACGAATAATATTTTCTGGTTTAATATCTCGATGTATGACTTGTTTACTGTGACAAAATTGCAGCACTGACAATAAATCATTCAGTAATTGTCGAATCTGCGTTTCATTGAAAGCTCCATTTTGTTCTAGTTCTTGGTATAAATTTAGTCCATCAATAAATTCCTGAACTAAATACTGTCGGTCATCTTGGTTACAATATGCCAAAAGTGCAGGTATTTGGGAATGTTGTCCCAATTCATCCAACTGTACAGCCTCTTGATTAAATAATTCCACTGCCTTTTGTACCGTATTTGTCCCTTGGGCTTGGGGGAAAAATTGCTTAATTACACAGGCTGGTTTTGAGGGTTTATCCTCATCTACAGCCAGAAAAGTTCTACCAAAACCACCTTGTCCGATAGGTTTAATAGCGCGGTAGCGTTCTTTTAGGAATAATTTTGTGCCACAGGTTTGACAAAACTTAACATCATTACTGTTTTCTGGGTGAGAACAATGGGGATTAAGGCAATAACTCATAAATAAATAACTGATACTTGTTTTTATTGTGCCTTATGCTTTATAAAAAGGCGGTTATGAACTTTTATCTTATTTTTAAGTAATGTTAAGGGATTTTTTTAAGGCTACTTCTACCTGATTAAATAGATCAGATGGTAAAATTCCCATTCCTTTGTAAAAAACTGAATTATGGACAGTAGCAATTTTATCAGCCCTAATCAATGATGTTTTTTTCAGTCCTGTTTTTATAAAGTCAGTGTGTGTATCTGACATTAATACCCAATTTTCACTCAAATCATCAGTCGGAACTTTGGAAAAAATATAGAGTATCTAAGTCCTCATACTAACATTTTTCTTCTCAAAACAAGCTATAAACATCTAAAAACCCGATCAAGGTTGACCGGGTTTTAGTGAATTTGCAGGTTTCAAATGATTAAACTAAGTAAGTGAATTTAAGTTACTAAGGGTGGACTTTCTAAAACGCAAGCACAGCATATTAACGTCTTTCCGCTCTGGGATTTGGCTTCGCCATCTCATCTAGAGTAGGCTAGTTGCCACTTCATTATTCATAATACTGTACTTGTTGGGCTGATGACAGGGGGACACATTTATCACTTGCCCTTTCTTTTAGTTGGTTTCTTATCTGGTTGGTGTCCTATGGATTTAATATATCATTTCATTTTAGAGGTGGAATCTGTTCTTTACATTTATTAACAAATAGGTGAAAAAGAAAAGGTGAGAAAAAAGTGCTTATTTGCGTTTATTGCCTTTTTGCCAAGTTTGACTATTAGGCTGTTTGCTAAATTCTGCTTTGGGGAAAAGTCGCTGTTCTAGTTGTTCATAACTGCCTTCAAAGTCGCATTTACCAAAATGGGGACATTGACGACAATAAACGCCTTTGCTGTAACGTTCTAAGTTCTCGCGGTTGAAAAAATAGGGTTTATGACTAAATGTACTGGCTACCCATTGCCATGACATATTGTTACTTGCTGGATCACCATCGAGTAAATGTTGTAGAAACCATTTTGCGCCGGCTTGCCATTGAATCCGTCGCCAATGAATAATATAAGCTGCTAACCACATTCTCATGTGGTTGTGGAGATAGCCTGTTGTTCGCAATTCCTGACTAAAGCTGTCAATGCAAACTAATCCTGTCGTTCCGGTTGTGATATCTTCGGGAAGTTTGGCTGCGTAGTCTGTTGATTTATAACCAGTTTTGTGTTCTTCCTGATTTTGCCAAATCCCATTTCCTAGCTTGACATATAATCTTTGCCAATAGTCGCGCCAACCTAATTCGTTAATTAGTTTATTTGCATCATTGGGGTTTTCAACTCGTTCAAGTATATATTCTCTAATTTCGCGCAAACTCAAGACACCATAACGGATATAAGGTGATAATTGAGTAACGTCACCAGTTAAGAAGTTGCGGGTCTTAGCATAAGCTATGGGGTCAATTTTTTCTAGTGCTTGTTGTGCTGCTTTTCTTCCCCCTGGAATATCGCTAATGTAATCATCTGCTGCTGTGGCTTGGGGAAACTGTTCCCTTAGGTATGCGACTAATTCGGTTCGATTTTTGAAATCACGTAACATAAAATTGGTGTTTATACAAAATTAATAAGAATAATTGAACGCAGATAAACGCAGATAAACGCAGATGAAGATGGATGAATCCATGTGTTTTATGGTTCTGTGCGGCCTCACGTAAAATTGCTATTAGTAGTCTACAATCAGATGTGGTTTTATACCGCGAAAATTTATCTATACCCTAACTCATTTTACCTATTATGACAAAACAGCCATCTTTAAGTGAACAACAAGGTTATTATCGCTATAATCCCAGCGGTTTGGAGCAAAAAGGGGCTGCACGTTTGTTTCCCTATCCGGGGGAAGATGGAGCAATACGCTATATTTTGACTAAATTATCTGAAAATCTGTTAACACAGGGAAAATTATCTGCACCTTGGAGTTTGTTGTTAACGGAGTTAGAAAAAAAAGTTAGTAAGTTGGAGGAAGATTGGTTTAATTTAGCAACTTTGTTAGTAGATTGTGAAGTATTTCAATCGGGATTATTTAATTTTGATTTACCTCCTAATGAACAGTTTAATAGTAGTTATATTCAGGAAAGGAAGAAGTTACTAAAACGACTTCATGAGGCAAAGATAGCAATTGCTAAGTTAGATAAAAATTTGCCTGTTGGACAAAGGAATGAAGAACAAAGAAAGTTATTTTTTGCGGCTTTAACTAAAGTTGATGGTACGAATCCTCCCATAATGAGTGTAATTCATCAACGAGATGGAGGATTAAGTGATCAGGAATTTGCTCGCCAAAGATTAGCTGGTGCTAACCCAACGGTAATCAGACGAATCCAAGGGAATGATCAAGGTTTAATTCAATCTTTGGCAACTCAGCCTTATAAATTAGCCAATAATGGCAATATTGATTTAATTAAAGCCGCAGGTGAAAACCGTTTATTTGTTGTTGATTATCCATTTTTGAAAGATTTACAAGTTACTGATTTACAACCAGGAAAATATGTTGGTAGTCCAACAGCTTTATTTTACCGCACTGATAAAGGACTAGAACCGCTATTAATTGAAGTTGAAAAAGGTAGGGTTGTCACTCCAGCAATTAGTGGAGGTGCGGCTGATGATTGGATGCGAGCGAAGTTATATGTGCAAACAGCAGATGCTACTCATCATCAATTAATTGCTCATTTAACTTATACTCATTTAGCAATGGAAGCTTTGGCTATTGCTACTCCTAGACAGTTACCCTATAACCATCCTGTTAATCAGTTACTTTCTCCTCATTTTAAGTTTTTAATGGCGATTAATCACCGAGGAAATAGTGTTTTATTAGCAGCAGAAGCAGCAATTGATAATTTGATGGCGACTACTTTGACTACTTCTAAAAGGTTAATGAATAAGGCTTATCGAGAAAAATCTTTTTGGTATTATTCCCTGTTAAATGATATTGAATTACGGGGAATTGAACCGAAGTTTTTGCCAGATTTTCCCTATCGTGACGATGCTTTGCTATTATGGGAAGCGATCGCTAAATATGTGACCCGCTTTTTACAACTTTACTATCCAGACGACAAAGCTGTACAACAAGATCCCTATCTACAAGCTTGGGCTGAAGAATTAGCCGCACCGCTAAATACTCGCCCTAAATCTGATTTTCCCCAAGTCCCTGCATGGCTACCGAAAGAATTAGTTGCAGAGTCAGGAATAGAACCTCATGAATTACCTGCTTATCCGCGGATTCCGGGATTTACAAAAATTGGTAGTTTGCAACAATTAATAGATATTGCTGCTATTACTATCTTTACCTGTGGTCCTCAACACGCGGCTTTGAATTTCAGTCAGTTTGATTATATGGCTTATGTTCCTAATGCACCTTTAGCTAATTACAGCCACCCTGATACAGCAACAAGTTTAGAGGAATTTTTACCACCACCGGATCAGGATTTACTGCAAATGCAGGTAACTTCGGCTTTAAGTGGGATTCGTTGGGGAACTTTAGGAAGTTCAGATTTAATTCAATTTGCTCAAAAGAACAATATCCAAATACTCACTCAATTCCAAAATGATTTATCATTAATTGAAGGAACAATCAAGGGACGTAACCAACAACGCTTTACAGATAGCGGTGTCGAATATCCCTATCTTTTACCTTCTCATATTCCCAATAGCATCAACATTTAAGAGGAGTTCGTAGGGGCGCAGGGCCTGCGCCCAATATTTGCGCCCAATATTTGCGCCCAATATTTGCGCCCAACACCTTATTTATCTTAAAGAAACATTAAAAGAACTTAAAAATCCTTCCATACTCTTATTTAAAAACTTCTGTCTTTTTTTAGTAGTTTCCACACTTATCTGATACAAACGTTTATCAACTAAATATATCCTCTGCTTGATAACTTTTCCCCCAGGTTTGCTATAGCTAATTTCTCTACCAAAATAACTACCTAAAGTAATTTTTCGTTCACTAATCAAAATTCCTTTTGCTTTTTTCACCACAGTATCGCGGCCATTATTTAAAGCCTTTTCAACAAGATTCTTCCGATTTAATAATTCAATATATTCAGATGAATAATCCACATAACCAACCGCATATTTAACTTCCTCTTGTTGGCGTTCAACCGTAAAGGTATTTAATT
>JANMGZ010000280.1:0-2099 GCA_031374905.1 Dolichospermum sp. OTE_70_metabat_362_sub | reverse complement strand
CCACATCTCAAAATGGTTCAAACCATCAACCCGGCAGAGTCGTAGTTTCACCCCGCGCCCGCAAACTTGCCAAAGAACTTAAAGTTGATTTAAATACCCTCACAGGTAGTGGTCCCTACGGTCGCATTGTCGCGGAAGATGTAGAAGTTGCAGTTGGCAAAGTTCAGCCCGTTACTACCCCCGCTGTCACTCCCGCACCTGCACCTGTGGACACACCTGTACCCGTAGCTGCACCTACACCAGTCGCCACACCAGTAGTTAGTAATACAGTTCCTGGTCAAGTAGTACCATTCACCACCTTACAAAATGCCGTAGTTCGAGGCATGGTAGCCAGTCTATCTGTACCTGTTTTCCGTGTTAGCTACACAATTAGCACCGATGGACTCGATAAACTTTACAAACAAATTAAGTCCAAAGGTGTGACAATGACCGCGCTACTAGCCAAAGCTGTAGCCGTAACATTGCAAAAACACCCCATCCTCAATGCCAGCTACTCAGATCAGGGAGTTGTTAATCACTCTAACATCAACATTTCTGTAGCCGTGTCTATGGATGATGGTGGTTTAATCACACCCGTTTTACAAAATGCAGATGCAGTTGATATTTACTCTTTATCTCGCAATTGGAAATCTTTAGTAGAACGCGCTAGAGCAAAACAGCTACAACCAGCAGAATACAACAGCGGTACTTTCACCCTCTCCAACTTAGGAATGTTTGGTGTAGATACCTTTGATGCCATTTTACCACCTGGACAAGGTTCTATTTTAGCCATTGGTGCATCACGTCCCCAAGTAGTTGCCACACCTGATGGATTATTTGGTGTGCGTCAACAAATGCAAGTAACAGTTACCTGTGATCATCGCATTATTTACGGTGCAGATGCGGCTGGATTCTTGCAAGACCTAGCGAAGTTGATTGAAACCAATCCCCAATCTTTGACAATGTAAGAGACTAATACCCAAATCCCCGACTTCTGGGAGAAGTCGGGGATCTATAAAAAATATAAACATATACAAATTCCAAATTCTAAGAACTAACATGAAAACAAACGATTAATTAAAAATTGGTGTGTATTATGGCAACTAAAAAACAATTCAGCAGCTTTGAAGAAATGCTTTCTGGCTCAGATGTACCCGTATTAGTGGACTTTTATGCTGACTGGTGTGGTCCTTGTCAAATGATGGTGCCTATTTTAGAACAAGTCAATAACCAACTAAAAGACCGTTTACGGATTGTTAAGATTGACACAGAAAAGTATACAGAATTAGCCAGTCAGTATGGCATTGCGGCTTTACCAACCTTGGTACTATTTAAACAAGGAAAGCCCGTAGACAAAATTGAAGGTGTTATGCAAGCCGCACAGTTAGTACAACATCTACAACCACAACTTTAAGTCTATTTCTACCTTTGCGCCTTTGCCCCTTTGTGCCTACCCTGCGGGATCTCTAAGAGAGATTGCGCGAAACAAAATCAAGATATTGATTCTCTAAAATCCGCGCTATCTTGAATTAAAGAAGATCCAAGGAGCGCGTCTTTTTATGAAAGGTAAACAAGTTTTAATTACAGGTGGCACAGGGGGACTCGGTTTAGGCGTAACACCCGCAGTTATAGCCCAAGGTGCGGATGTAACTATTCCTTATCGTAGTCCTCAAGATATTGAAAGGCTAAAAGGAATTATTTCCCCAGCAGATTTTGCCAGAATTAATTTTATTCCTGCTAATTTAGAAGATGAAGCCTCAGTAGAGAAACTTGTCAGCCGCATGACAAAAGTGGATGTTTTAATTCATTTAGTTGGTGGATTTTCCATGGGAAAAACTCACGAATACAGCTTTTATGATTGGAAACAACAAATAGATATCAACTTAAATACAACTTTTTTGACTTGCAAATATAGCCTCAAAAGGATGTTAGAAAACGGCTATGGGCGGATTGTTACCGTCAGTTCTCGCGCTGGGGCTGAACCTGCGGCACAGTTAGCTGCTTATTCTGCGGCTAAGGCTGGTGTGATAGCCTTAACAAAAGCGATTGCTGATGAAACCAAAAATACTAATATTACTGCTAATACTGTCCTCCCCAGTATCATTGATACCCCCACAAAT
>JANMGZ010000279.1:0-6470 GCA_031374905.1 Dolichospermum sp. OTE_70_metabat_362_sub | reverse complement strand
CCACATCTCCAGAACATCGTCGTCAAATGATTGCAGCGGGGGCTGGGGCGGGTTTAGCGGCGGCTTTTAATGCACCTCTAGCTGGGGTTTTATTTATTATTGAAGAGTTATTACAAGATTTATCAGGTTTAACTTTAGGAACAGCAATTATTGCCTCTTTTATTGGTGGAGTAATTTCGCGGTGGTTGGGTGGTGGTAGTCTGCAAATAGACTTAGAAATAATCAAGCACTCTAGCGGTTTTTCCCTATTGGAAATTCCCATTTTATTGATTTTGGGAGTTTTGACGGGTTTATTGGCAGCTTTATTCAATCAGGGATTAATTTTTAGTATTCAAGTTTATAGCCGTTTACATATTAGTTTACCTTTGCGAGTAGCTTTAGCGGGTTTAGCTTCTGGTTTGATTATGTCTTTGCTTCCTGAACATTTTCGGGATAATACAGGTTTACGGGAGTTTATGATTGCCAGTGAACCGAATATACCTTTAGCGGGAATTGTCTTTATTGCCCAATTTATCTTAACCTTAATTGCCTTTGGTTCGGGCGCACCTGGAGGATTATTTGCACCCAGTTTAATTTTAGGTTCTTGTTTGGGACATATTATTGGCGTATGTGAATTACAAATATTTGGAGTTGGTTCACCGACTACCTACGCACTAGCAGGAATGGGGGGATTTTTTAGTGCAGTTTCCAAAGTTCCCATAACGGCAATTGTGATTGTTTTTGAAATGACCACAGATTTCAATTTAGTATTACCTTTAATGGTGGTATCTGTGACATCTTATCTAGCAGCGGAGAAGGTTGTCCCCGGTTCACTCTATGACAAACTTCTAAAATTAAAGGGCATCATTCTTAAAAAAGATACTCCAACGGAAGGGATATTAACTCAATTAACTGCTGAGGATGTCATGCAGCAAAATGTGGAAACTTTAGAATCAGAAATGACAGGAGATGAAGTTATTCAAGCTTTTTCTCGTTCTCATCATCGGGGGTTTCCGGTAGTAGAAAATAATAAATTAGTCGGATTAGTTTCCCAAACAGATTTACAAAAAATTCGTGATCATCTCTTACCCCATGAAACTCTTTTAAAAGAGATTATGACACCCCGACCGGTAACAGTTACACCAGCCGATAGATTAAGTCATGTTCTCTATTTATTAGATAGATATCAAATCAGCCGTTTACCTGTGGTAGATGGCAAAAAAATCATTGGGATTATTACCCGTGCTGATATTATTAGTGCCGAAGCAGATCATTTAAATGGCGAAAATGGAGTGATAGGTCCCCAAGCAGAACCTTCTTATCTAGTTTACCAAACTCGTTCTCCTAGTATTGGTAGAGGCAGATTATTAGTAACTATTGCTAACCCAGAAACTGCCCCGGCTTTATTAGAAATGGCGGCGGCAATTGCCCGCGATCGCCATTATGAAATAGAATGTTTACAAATTATCTTGGTATCTCGTCACATTTCCCCCTCAGAAACCTCCGTCAAAACCGCAAAAAGCCGCCGATTATTGAGACAAGCCGAAGTATTAGCTAAAAAACTGCACATTCCCATTCATACGCAAATTCGTGTCGCCCATGATGTCGCCCAAGCAATTTTAGAAACTACCAAGGAACGACATATAGATTTAATTTTCATGGGTTGGAAAGGAAATACATCTACCCCCGGTAGGATTTTTGGTAATGTTGTCGATACAGTAATTCGTCAAGCCAACTGTGATGTTGTCTTAGTCAAATTAGGTAATAACTTCCATTCTTACCAACAATTTAAACGCTGGTTAGTGCCAATGGCTGGGGGACCAAATGCACCTATAGCCATTAAATTATTACCAGCTTTAGTAACTTTAGAAAATGACATAGAAATTCGTTTAACTCAGGTAGTGAAATCTGGAGAAGTTGCCCCAGATATGACAGTTTTAGAAGAATCTACCCGCCAATTAATGCGTCACCGCAATTTAAAAAGTACCATTGTCGCCGCATCTTTGCAAGCTGAATCAGTTACAGCAGGAGTCATTGAGTTAGTAAAAACTGAAGGTTTCGATGTTGTCGTTTTAGGTGCTTCCCGTGAGGGATTATTACAACAAGCAATTCAAGGGAATATTCCCGAATCTATTGCCTCTGGTGTTGATAGTACCGTAATTTTAGTCAGAAGCGCAATTTCTTAACTATGATTTGTGTGATTTAGCTGATTTCTATGAGTTTTTGAAATCATCAAAATCATATGAATCATAAAAATCATAGTTCAGAGGTTGCAGAAGTTGCAAACTTTAGTGGCAAAAATAACAAATAACGATATCCTGATTCTGGTGAACCTTGAATAGAAATTTGTCCATTATGTAATTCTGCTAAATGACAACTCAGCAAAAGTCCTAATTTCTCACGAGAAATATTAGCAGATAACTTGCTGGCTTTCTGGAATAAACGATTACTTAAAATATCTGAACAAGAATCAGGCAAATTTAGGTAACTTTCTAACTGAACAAAATCATTTGTATACTCATTTACCGCAGCCTCCATTTGCGAAGAATTGAGGCAAAAGCAAGAATCAGAATCGGTAATATCATCTCCTAAGTAAGGGTGAGATACCCACACAGTTACACAAAGTGTATCTACTTTATAAGCAACGTGAATTCTTACTATACTACCCATAGCAGAAATTTGAATCACGCTAAAAATCAAATTATACAAAATTTGTCGCACCTTATCTTTATCTAAAGATAAAAGGCGATTGTGTCCTGGTTCTATAGATAGACGAATATTTTGCTCACGACGGATAGCTAATTCTTCTAAAGTATTCATAGTTTGTTGACAAAGCATTTCAATATCAACAGGAACTAAATTTAGCAGATGAGAATTTTCATTAGTTGCGTCTAATTCAGTAATTTCATTCACTAAAGAAAGTAAATATTTTCCACTATGTTGGATAATTTCTAGATATTCTCTCTGTTTACTTGTCAAAGGGCCATAAATTTCTCTACCTAAGACACCAGCCATACCTAATATAGATGTTAATGGTGTGCGTAATTCTTGAGTTAGCTGGTTTAAAAGTTCTAATTTAATTTGTTGACTGAAATCAAAGTCTGTTTCTACTCTAGGAGGAGAAATTTTTACATCAATTATTTGTTCTTCTAAAAGTGAAAATTCGAGATTAGATTTAGTATTCTTTGCTGTTGGGTTGTTTTGCAATAATCGGTTGCGCTCAAATTCACTCATGCTCCAACGCGCAATTATTTGTAAAAATTCAATGTCACGGTCTGTAAAATTACGAAGCTGACGATCCATAACTGCTAATGTACCCAAGCAGTTACCACTTGCATCAATTAAAGGCGCTCCCAAGTATGCACGAATACCATATTTTTTTACTAATGTACTATCTTTGATCAGAGAACTTGTTTCTTTATTTACATCATTAATGACGAGAATCTGCGAAGTTTCTACTACCTGGGAGCAAAATGACTCCTGGCGCAAAAGTTGGCGTTTACGAGCTAAATCATTCATTAATCCTAACCGAGATAAGCCTACCGCTGATTTGAACCAATGAAATTTTTGATCAATAAATCCCAAAATCGAAATTTCCACTTCTAAAAAGTGAGCAGCGGTTTGAGCAGCTTCTTCAAATACTGGAATCATTTCCGATTGTCGTAAACCCAGGCTTAATAATGCTTGTAGGCGTTGTTGTTCCTTTTTATTCAGGGAATTCCAATCATTTTGGGGAGTTACTTTATTTTTTGAATTTACCATTTTTATTATTAGCCCGATAACTGCTTTATATGTAAATTTGCATAACCTTTAGAGGTCATTCCATCCTATTTCTAAGCATTCCCCAATTTTAACGACAATCAATAGGGTGGTAGCAAAAATTAACCAATGCTTTTTTATTAATAAATGCTACCCAAGACAATACTGGGCGTTGCTGATAGCCATATTAAAGTATGACATTAGAAAACTCAAAATCTAAAACTTTGCGACTTTGCGCGTGCCTCTTTCAGAGGAACTTCGTTAACGCGCAGCGTGCCGTAGGCATAAAAAAATTTATACCGCCATTATGCAACGCCGGCTTATTACAATTTGGACAAAGTATTGATTAGATGATTCTATTTACTTAGAGTATGAAATGTGTGATAGTATTTTTAATGAAAGATGATTGAATAATATAGTATTTGTGATGACAAAAAATATTCTAGGTTTGCTGGCAATTACTGTTAGCGTTAATTTAGCTACTGTGCTGACCTCTGCTTCAGCCAGTGCGGTACAGTTCTTCTATACTGCAAATCTTGATGGAGCAAGTGAAGCACCGCCTAATGCCTCACCCGCAACTGGTATTGCAAACGTGACCTATGATGATGTTGCTCGTACCTTAAATGTAGATGTATTATTTTCAGGTTTAATAGGAAATACGAATGCTGCTCATATTCACGCTGCTACAGCTAGTCCTGGAACTGGAACTGCTGGTGTTGCGACAACTACACCAACATTTGCAGGATTTCCTACTGGTGTAACCAGCGGAAGTTACAACAATACGCTTGATCTAACTTTAGCGTCTTCATACAATGCTGCTTTTATTACTGCAAATGGAGGGACAACTGCTACTGCTGAAACAGCCTTAGCTGCGAGTTTAGCAGCAGGTACATCTTACTTTAATCTTCATACCACAGCGTTTCCAGGTGGTGAAATCCGAGGCTTTTTCACTCCAGCTACTCCAGTTCCTTTTGAATCTTCCGCTTTCGTTGTCCCTGTTTGTACGGGAACTTTATTGGGTTTTTCGTTGTGGAAACGTAAGCGTAATTTGAAAAATTTCAAGGCTTAAATCAAATCCGAATGATGTAGAAACTCTGCCATCAAAGTCTCTACATCTATGATTAATTAACGTTTCACCAATTTCTTGGACATCTTGCGAAGACGAATAGATTCAGGTGTAACTTCCACCAATTCATCTTGAGCAATGTATTCCAAAGCTCGTTCTAAATTCATGTCTATGGGTGTTTGTAACTGAGTCAGTTCTTCACCACCTGAGGATCTATGGTTGGTTAATTGCTTCGTTTTACAAACGTTCAATTCCAAATCTTGGGGACGATTATGTTCACCAATAATCATACCTTTGTAAACCTTAGTTCCTTCACTGATAAAGAATGCGCCTCTATCTTCACAGTTTTTCATCGCGTAGGCAGTAGAAACACCTTCTTCAAAGGAGATGAGAACGCCTTTGTTACGGGCTTCAATATCACCGCACAGGGGACGATAATCAAGGAAACTGTGGTTCATGATGCCTTCACCGCGAGTCATTCGCATGAATTCACCCCGGAAACCGATTAAACCACGAGCAGCAACGATAAACTCTAGTTGGGTGCGATCGCCTCCACCAGGCTGCATATCTTGCATTTCCGCTTTCCGTTGTCCTAAGCGTTCAATACAGCTACCAACTGCATCGGCGGGAACGTCTAATGCTAGAAGTTCAAAAGGTTCGCAAGGTTGACCGTTAACTGTGCGATAAATTACTTGAGGTTGAGATACTTGGAACTCAAAACCCTCACGACGCATGGTTTCGATTAAGATGCCTAAGTGTAATTCACCACGACCAGAAACCAAGAATTTATCAGGAGAATCGGTATCTTCAACGCGCAAAGCCACGTTTGTTTCTAATTCGCGGTATAAGCGATCGCGGATTTGGCGAGATGTTACCAATTTACCCTCTTGACCAGCAAAAGGTGAATCATTCACCCAGAAGGTCATTTGTAAAGTTGGTTCATCTACCTTAATTAATGGTAGAGCCAGTGGTTCATTAGGATCTGTGATAGTTTCGCCAATGTAAGCATCAGCAAAACCAGCTACAGCCACAATATAACCTGCGGTAGCCTCTTGCATCTCTATCCGCTTTAAACCATCAAATCCCATTAACTTGGTAATTTTGCCCTTGACAATGCTGCCATCTTCTACTACTAAAGCAGCTTGTTGTCCAGCGCGGATAGTTCCATTATGGATTTTACCAATGACAATCCGGCCTAAATACTCAGAATAATCTAGGGTAGTAACTTGCAATTGCAGCGGTTTGTTAGGATCTCCCACTGGTGCGGGGACGTGGCGAAGAATAGCATTAAATAGCGGCTGCATATCTACCCCTTCCTCTTCTAAGGTTTCTTTAGCGAAACCAGCCATACCGGAAGCAAATAGATATTTAAAGTCGCACTGGTCTTCATCTGCACCTAATTCTAAGAACAGATCCAAAACCTTATCAACAGCCACGTGGGGGTCAGCTTGTCCCCGGTCAATTTTGTTAATAACGACGATAGGACGCAAACCTTTTTCCAAAGCCTTTTTCAACACAAAGCGGGTTTGGGGCATTGGGCCTTCGTTGGCATCAACAATCAGAATACAACCGTCCACCATGCCGAGTACCCGTTCCACTTCTCCGCCGAAGTCAGCGTGTCCAGGAGTATCAACAATATTAATCAGGGTGTCTTTGTAGCGAACCG
>JANMGZ010000273.1:0-5691 GCA_031374905.1 Dolichospermum sp. OTE_70_metabat_362_sub | reverse complement strand
TACAAAGCGTCCTGGCTTCAATTTCACGTTTTTAACCGTGGGTTACTTCTGCCTCCTGCCTCTTGCCTTCTTCTACTAACCAATGGCAACTAACAATAAATGTCAATCACACAAAACTACAAATTAAATCTGATTCAATGGTATCCTGGCCACATCGCCAAAGCCGAAAAAAATCTCAGAGAACAGCTAAAACGGGTAGATGTGGTTTTAGAAGTAAGAGATGCTCGCATTCCTCTAGCGACAAACCACCCACAAATGAATGAATGGGTAGGGACTAAATCACGGATATTGATACTAAACCGAGTAGATATGATTTTGCCACAAGTGCGATCGCGCTGGATAGAGTGGTTTAAAAATCAAGGGGAAGTTCCATATTTTACCAACGCTCAACATGGTCAAGGTGTTACCGCCATCACCAAAGCTGCCCAAGCAGCAGGTATAGAACTTAACCAACGCCGCTTAGATAGAGGAATGTTAGTTCGTCCTGTCCGGGCTGTCGTTATTGGTTTTCCCAATGTGGGTAAATCAGCTTTAATTAATCGTTTAATAGGAAAGCGGGTTGTAGAAAGCGCAGCCCGTCCCGGTGTGACTCGACAACTGCGGTGGGTAAGAATTTCTGATCAATTACAATTACTAGATGCACCTGGTGTGATTCCTGCAAGACTTGATAGTCAAGCCGCAGCAGTCAAATTAGCAATTTGTGATGATATCGGTGAAGCAGCTTATGATAATCAACTCATAGCAGCATCACTCGTAAATATCCTTAATGAATTGCAAGAAACACATTCTCATTCATTGCCACCACACCCATTACTTACTAGGTATGATCTTGATTCCATCCTGTACACAGGAGAAGAATATTTACAAGCATTAGCAGAACATCGTTATAAAGGAGATGTAGAACGTGCAGCCAGACAAATGATTACTGATTTTCGGAAAGGATTTTTGGGTTCTATATCTTTAGAAGTACCACCAATTTAACTGCTAATTTATATCTTGGCTATTCATATTTTCAAAATCAGCGTTGTTGCTTGAGTGAAAGTGAAATTCAAAATTTAAACTTCAAAATTTTATTTTGGCGATGATTTTATTTTTTAACACTCTTCGCTGGCTTTGTGACGCTTTTAGAATGGAGTTTTACTTCTAACTCTTGCTATCTCATGAATAGAGTGTTAGAACTTACACAAGCAATCTTAGTATATCTAAATTAATTTCTGTTGAACGACCAGCACTCCAAACAGCAAGCAAAGCTCTGGTATATACTACGTAAGTGCTGACAAAAATAAACTCTATACTTTTGGACTTAATTACACTGCTACTTACGCCCTTAGCTTCCAGCTTGAATGTATGACAGTCATGAATCAACTCACGCTCATCCTCCAACAAGAGGGAACTACCGAAATATTAGTTCTAGTAGATAAAGATATATTTACTATCGGACGGTTGCCAGAATGTGACATAATGGTGCCTTTTGGAGGAATTTCTCGCAATCATGCGCGAATTGTCAAAATTTCTGAAAGTGTGTGGACTATTGAAGATCTAGGTAGTAAAAATGGTACTCAAGTTAATCAGTATCTGATTACTGACACCCAAAAACTATTTAATAATGATGTAATTTCTCTGGGTAATATTAGACTAATAGTAAAACTTAAAACTACGGATACAAATGGATCTACTAATAGGATATTGAGAAAGATAAATAATTATCCACGCAAAGTTATTGTTCATAATGTTGAGCAACTACAACAGCAATGGATCAATGCTAATAATAATCATAATAATAATAAAGATGAAACTATTGCTCGGTTAAAAGATTTAGTAGATATAGCTAAAAATCTTTGTGCTGCCACATCTATTGAAGAAATTTTCTCCCAAGTACAAGAAGTAGTTTTTCGTTATCTTGATAGTATTGACAGATTAGCACTATTAGTAAAAATTGATGATTCTAGTAATTTAGAGTTAATAAATTCGGCAACTAGAGATATTTCTTGTCAGGAAACCCTAGCAACAGATGGTAGTTGGATTAGTCGGAGTATTTGTCAAAAAGTATTTGCAGAAAAAATTGCTATTCAAAGTGCTGATACTCAATCTGATGAACGTTTTTCTAGTGAGCAGAGTATTTTATTTAAAGGTATTCTTAGTGCGATGGCTGTGCCATTATGGGATGAAAATAATGTCATTGGAGTTCTCTATGCTGATGCTAGTCTTTCTTCATCTCATTGGGAGAGTGAAGGGGAAGAAGAATTGAGCTTTTTTTCTGCCTTAGCTAATATTGTTGCTTCTAGCGTGCAACGTTCCTTGTTAGTAGAAAAACTCAGAAATGAAGAAGTAATTCGTCATCGCCTAGAAAGATATCATTCCCCCGCCGTTGTTCAACAATTGATAGCTGTGGGTGGTTCACCCGATGGACGGTTAGCTCCTACAGAAAATGAAATTAGTATTTTATTTGCAGATGTGGTAGGTTTTACGGCAATTTCTGAACGACTGACACCTAGAGAAATTGCTCAATTATTAAATAATTTATTTGAAGAAATGTTGAAAGAAGTATTTATGTATAGTGGCACTTTAGATAAATATATTGGCGACTGCATTATGGCATTTTTTGGCGCTCCTGACCCAGATCCCGGTCATGCAGATCGGGCTGTTGCATCTGCAAAAGGAATGTTGACTCGATTACAAAGTCTAAATGCTCATAATTTTTGGCAAGAACCTTTACAACTCCGCATTGCTATTAACAGTGGTAAAGCTGTTGTTGGTGATGTTGGTAGTTCTCAACGCGTAGATTATACTGCTTTAGGAGCGACAATTAATTTAGCAGCAAGAATGGAAGGAATTTGTTCTCCTGGTGAATGTGTAATTAGTGAGGTTACTTACAATATGCTGTCAGAAAAATCAGATTTTCATAATATAGGAGACTATCGTTTTAAAGGAATTGATCGTTCAGTAAAGCTGTATCAAACTAAAATGTGTGAATCATCAGGAGTCCAGGAGTATGGCTAACGCCACGCTTTGCTATCAGAATAAAGAATGAAGAACATTTTTCTTGTCTGTTCCCTGTTCTCTGGCAGATCAAGTTTTCTGTATCCTGAATCCTTACCTATAGAGATTAATTTAATTACAAATTATTTGGCGTTGGTGAATCAGTATATAAAAGTAAAAAAATTCCATCTTTCAAACTCTTACTCCTTGAGCCTCTATATTTCTGTGTGAAACAAATTTATATTTTTATTTTGTCTGCAATTCAATTTTCGTGTTAGCTTCTGTGATGAATGTGTGTAAAACTGGTAAACTACCTCAAACTATTTTTTAATGGGAGGTCAGGTAATGGCTATAGCTACCATTAATCCCACTACAGGGGAAACGCTCAAAACCTTTGAGCCACTAAAAGATGTAGAAATTGCTGCTAAGTTAGATTTGGCAGGAAGAGCTTTTGAAGGATACCGTCAGACGGGTTTTGTAGAGCGATCGCACTGGTTAGAACAAGCAGCGACCATTTTAGACCAAGAAAAGGCAGATTTAGGGAAATTAATGACGCTGGAGATGGGTAAACCATTAAAAGCCGCGATCGCTGAAGTTGAAAAATGCGCCCTTGTTTGTCGTTATTACGCCAAAAATGCTCCTAATTTTCTCGCTGATGTCACGATCAAAACCGATGCTAGTCATAGTTTTGTAAAATATCAACCTTTAGGGGTAATTCTCGCCGTCATGCCTTGGAATTTTCCATTTTGGCAAGTTTTCCGGTTTGCAGCACCTGCACTCATGGCGGGCAACGTAGGGCTACTAAAACACGCTTCTAATGTGCCACAGTGCGCCCTGGCAATTGAAGATATTCTCAACCGTGCCGGCTTTCCTACAGGTGTATTTCAAACATTATTAATTGGTGCTTCCCAAGTTGCCGATTTAATGGCTGATGATCGCGTCAAAGCTGCTACTTTAACAGGTAGTGAACCAGCCGGGATATCTCTGGCTGTTGCAGCCGGGAAACAAATCAAAAAAACTGTTTTAGAATTGGGGGGCAGTGACCCATTTATTGTTTTAGAAAGTGCCGATTTAGAAACAGCAGTTAGCACCGCAGTTACAGCAAGAATGTTAAATAATGGGCAATCTTGTATTGCTGCGAAACGCTTTATTATCGCTGAATCTGTGGCTGATAAATTTGAAAAATTGCTGTTAGAAAAATTTCAAGCTTTAAAAATTGGTAATCCAATGGCAGCAGATACAGATTTAGGACCATTGGCAACTCCTGATATTCTCCAAGAATTAGACGAACAAGTTAAAAATGCAGTAAAAAGTGGTGGTAAAGTCCTCACAGGTGGACATCCTTTAACAGAAATGTCGGGGAACTTTTACCCGCCCACAATTATCATAGATATTCCTGTAGATACACCAATTGCCCAAGCAGAATTTTTTGGGCCTGTGGCATTATTATTTCGAGTTCCTGATATCAATGCTGCGATTAAATTAGCTAATGATAACCCCTTTGGTTTGGGTGCAAGTGCATGGACAACAAATACAGAAGAACAAAATCGCCTAATTCAAGAAATTGAAGTCGGCGCAGTATTTATTAATAGCATGGTCAAATCTGATCCCCGTTTACCGTTTGGTGGCATTAAACGTTCTGGTTACGGTAGGGAGTTGAGTATTCAAGGTTTACATGAATTTGTGAATATTAAGACCGTCTGGGTGAAATGATTATTTTTGAACGCTGATGGACGCAGATAAACGCAGATGATTTGCGATTAAGATCCCCGACTTCTTCTTTGATCATGTTAATAAATTGTGAAGTGATCTCAGAAGTCGGGGATCTGGGTTCAACCAATTACCAATTACCAATTACCAATTACCAATTACCAATTACCAATTACCAATTACCAATTACCAATTACCAATTACCAATTACCAATTACCAATTAGCAGAATTATGAATACCGCAGAATTGTTAGTACAGTGTTTAGAAAACGAAGGAGTTCAATATGTTTTTGGACTTCCTGGTGAAGAAAATTTGCACGTTTTAGAAGCTTTAAAAACATCCTCAATTCAATTTATTACTACCCGTCATGAACAGGGTGCAGCTTTCATGGCTGATGTTTATGGCAGGTTAACAGGAAAAGCTGGAGTATGTCTTTCTACGCTTGGACCGGGGGCAACTAATTTAATGACTGGGGTAGCAGATGCTAACTTAGATGGTGCGCCATTAGTAGCAATTACTGGGCAAGTGGGAACAGATAGAATGCACATTGAATCCCATCAATATTTAGATTTGGTGGCAATGTTTGCGCCAGTTACTAAGTGGAATAAACAGATTGTTAGACCGAGTATTACACCCGAAGTTGTCAGAAAAGCCTTCAAACGAGCGCAAACAGAAAAACCCGGTGCAGTTCACATTGACTTACCAGAAAATATTGCTGCAATGCCTGTAGAAGGCAAACCTTTACATAAGGATAATAGCGAAAAAACCTATGCTTCTTTTGCGAGTATTCGCGCCGCTGCTGGGGCAATTTCCCAGGCAGTTAATCCCATTATTTTAGTAGGAAATGGAGCAATTCGTGCTAAATCTAGCGATGCAGTTACTCAATTTGCTACCCAAATGAATATTCCTGTTGTGAATACTTTTATGGGTAAAGGTGTTATTCCTTATACTCATCCCTTAGCACTTTGGTCTGTGGGATTACAACAACGAGATTTTATTAC